>JAJYFX010000371.1 GCA_021785315.1 Actinomycetes bacterium
GGCTTTAGCCAATTAACTTAGCTCCCGTCATGAATCGATCCTAGAGTTTCGCTCAAGGATTTTGCTGACCGGCCCGTCCTTCTGGAAATTATCTCGGCGCAAATCGATATCGCCGTCTCCTCGGGAGTGCGCGCGGCAATATCCAATCCGATGGGGGCCATTACCCTTTCTTCAAGTAATTCCAACGGTACGCCGGCAGCCAGCAGCCTTGCGGTTCTTTCTTTGTTCGTCCTGCGGGAACCCATCGCTCCTATATACCCAACCTTGCTCTCCAAGGCCTTTTGGATCGCGGGAATGTCGAACTTAGGGTCATGGGTCAGTACACATATCGCATCGCGTTCGCTCAGGGAATCGAGGACCTTTGTCAAAAAGCGGTCCGGCCAATCAACCACTATTTCATCAACCATCGGGAATCGCGCTGGGGTAGCAAATACGGGACGTGCATCGCAAACAGTGACTCTGTAACCAAGTATCTTCGCAACTCTTGCGAGTGCCGCGGTGAAATCAACCGCCCCGAAAATAATCATCCTAGGTGGCGGGGCAAACACCTCTAGAACGACACCGACCTCCTGATGCCTGGCCTGACCATTTCGCCCGTAGTGCCTCAGGTCTGTCTTCCCGACCGCTAACGCGCCAATGGAGTCTCGTACCACCACCTGGTCGAGATCTTTTCTGCCTAGTGACCCGGTATGCGAACCATCTGAGTAGACCAGCATCGATGCGCCGATATCAGGTAGATCACCGCTAAGCGAAAATGCGTCTCTTCCCTCTCTCGAGAGATCGTTGACATCGTATTCACCTACGCTTGCAGGATTCACGGAACTGACCGTCACCCAAACAAAGGGACGCTCATTCTTGAGGTTCGCTTTCAGCTCCTCGTAGAACTGCGGCAGGTCCGGATCTATGAGGATGTGCAACGTGCCGCCACAGGTCAGTCCGACCGCAAAGGCCTCGTCATCGGAGTATCCAAAAGTTTGTACGACAGGGCAGCCAATGCTCCCCTGGTCTGCTGCACCCAAATCGCCTGTCGCAACCGATGAATCGAGTCCAGGCATGACTGTCACGCCCATGGCCTTAAGCGCCTCTGTCACGACCGCGCCCTCAACGCATCCTCCGGAAACCGAGCCAGCAACTTCTCCCGCCTCCGAGACCGCCATCGTCGCACCCACGTCGCGCGGACCGCTTCCTTCTACTCCTACCACGCGCGCAATTGATACTCGCTTGCCCTGGCTTCGCCACAAATCGATTTCGGACAACACTTCCTTCATTTGGCTATCACCTCCGCGAGCTGGATCAATGATCGCAGCGAGTGTCCTTCTACGAAATCAGAAACATAAGGCAGCGCTGCAGACATGCCACGAGCCAAAGGTGCATATCCGGGGGTGTACTTCAAAGGATTGACCCACACAACTCTTTGCGCCACCCTACTCAATCTAGCCATCTCGCGCGACACCAGGTCTGGTTCGCCCCTATCCCAACCATCAGACATAATAACCACAATGGCGCCCCTGGCCATTCCCCGGATCCCAAATTGCTCATTGAACTGTCTGAGGGCATCGCCTATGCGAGTACCACCTGACCAGTCTCTCACAGCTTGGCTGGCTCTTGACATCGCCACATCTGGATCCTTCCAATTGAGTTCTTTGGTTACTCTGGTCAAGCTAGTGCTAAAGGTAAACGCCTCAACCCGTATCCCTCCCGCCACTGCCGAGTGCATGAATCGGATCAAGGCTCTGGCGTAGGGCTCCATCGATCCTGATACATCGCACAAAAGCACAATCCTTCGGGGTCTCGTTCCAGCTGCTTGGAATCTAACGCGAACCGGCTCGCCATTGTGAGCAATCGCGTCTTTCACGCTTCTCCTGATATCTAATGCGCCCCCGCGTACCTTTGACGGGACCTTCCTAGAGGTACGGCGCCTGGGAACAACAAGAGCAATCCGGTCCATAGCCCTGGCAGCTTCGTCAAGCTCAGCTTGCGTGCACTTTGCAAAGTCCTTGTTTGCAAACACCTCGTTGGCTGAAAATCGAAGCCTAACGGTAAAATCTGCTTCCGAGTCTTCGGACTCCTTTTCAGAATCTGTTTCTTGCATGTCATCGCTGACAAGCTCAAGGGCTATGCGGGTCTGCTCGGGACTACTTGCAGGCACAGCTAATTGGTAAGAACTCCACCATGAATGAAAGCACGCGTCAAAGATCTCAAAGTCTTCAGGCCGAGAGATCATGGTAGCCATGGCGCATCTGCATACAGTATCTCTGGACGCAATCCCAAGCACCCCCAACGCGTTGGCGAACGCGGTCACTCGATCGATGGGGACGCTGACTCCGGCCCCGCGCAGAACCCTGGTAAATCCCACCGCCAAACTGGTAAAGTCATCCAATGTCGGACCTTCAGCTCGACCGTTCAACTGCAGAACGGACCAAATCCGTTATTGAGCCGGACCTGACCCTCTCAGAGTCTTCTTTGTATTTCAAAACGCTCCCAAGGGTTTCCTCAACCAACTGGTCGGTGAGTTCTTTGGCCCCAAGCACGGCTAAAGACTGCGCCCAGTCGATGGTCTCTGCCACGCCCGGCGGTTTCGCCAGTCCCATGATGCGAAGCCTTTCCACCATAGCAGCGACCTGGCGCGCGAGATTGGCTCCAACATCTGGAGCCCGCAGATTGACTATTTCGACTTCGCGTTCAAACGTCGGATGCTCGACCCAGCAATAGAGACAGCGCCTTTTAAGCGCGTCATGAACATCACGCGTTCTGTTGGAAGTGATCACCACAACAGGCGGAACTTCCGCTCTGATTTGGCCGATTTCCGGAATTGTAACCGAGTATTCGGAGAGCACTTCAAGCAAAAATGCTTCGAATTCGTCGTCAGCCCTATCAAGCTCATCGATAAGCAGCACCGGCGGTTTGCCCCCGGAAGAGGAAAGAGCGGCAAGCACCGGCCTTTTCAGAAGAAACCTCTCTCCGTAAAGCGCATTTTCGAGTTCAT
>JAJYFX010000372.1 GCA_021785315.1 Actinomycetes bacterium
GATCTAAAGAGGATCCTGCCCTCTGGATCGGTGACCGCCATAAGGTCCCTTGATCTTTCAATCAAAGCATGGAGCCATTCGAGCTTTGTAGGCACCTCGGCGCCTTCTAATGGCACGGTTCCGCTCGAAGCTGAGTCATTCCGCTTTTCGTGCATGAGTGATTATGTTCCTCGCCCCCGCGAAACAGTAAAGCTGTCGTTCGAAGTCTATTTTGTGCCCAGCAAGTGAGTTCGAAATGATAATAACATCATTCTCGGCTTGAAATTGAGGTTTCAGCCGCGCAAAGGTCACATTGCTCGAGGCAGAGGATAGCTTCAGCGAGAATCCCACCGCACGACTGGAAAAATATCGAGGCCACACCTAACAATCGAAGTGTCGTCGCGAGTCTCGGCGAAAAGCTGCTTCCATGCTCGAAAATGATGCCAACTCCGCCTCGGAACTGCTTATTAGCCTGTTTGTTCTTTCCGTCGGAGCCTAGGTAATGGATTGCGCGCGCGAGCCGTTCTATAAAAGCCCCTGAATCAGGCAAAATTGATTCCGACTCTTAGTAATGTGGCGGAATGGGGTGCAATTCGGTTGGTATCGTAGGGTCCGGCATAATGGGTTCCGGAATTGCTGAAACGACAATTGAATCCGGGTACCCAGTAATCCTTCTCTCTCGAACTCCCGAAAGCGCCGAGGCGATGGTGAAATCGATCAAAGCATCGTTTGCAAGAAAGATCGAGAAGGGCAAGAAGAGCGCCTCCCAGGCCGACGAAGACCTCAGCCGGCTGATTTCCACAAATGACATCACCGATCTTGCAAACTGCGACCTAATTATTGAAACCGTTGTGGAAGATATCGACGTGAAGATGCGAGTAATGAAAGGCCTAGATGAGGCGTGCAAACCCAGCGCCATAATTGCTACAAACACTTCGACCTTCCCGGTAATCGAACTCGCTGCCACTACGTCAAGGCCGGACAAAGTATGCGGGATCCATTTTTTCAACCCGGCGCAAGTGATGAAGCTGGTCGAAATTGTCGAAACTCTGATCGTATCCCAAGACACGATTCAAGCAGCCACAGCTTTCGCGCTGTCGTGCGACAAAGAGCCTGTCGTAGTCAAGGATCAGGCGGGCTTCATAGTAAATGCCCTGCTTTTCCCCTACCTGAACAATGCCGTCAAACTTCTTGAGCGGGGAGTCGCCTCCAAGGAGAATATCGACATTGCGATGAAAGGCGGATGCGGCTTTCCGATGGGACCGTTTGCCTTGCTCGATCTCGTTGGTCTGGACACAGCTCTTTCAATACTCAACTCTCTCTACGACGAATTCAAAGATCCAAATTTCGCTCCCGCGCCGCTACTGAAGCGAATGGTGGCAGCCAAGTTGCATGGCAGAAAGACCAAGGCCGGATTTTACAATTATTGAGATTGACGCCAACCAAGCCCGCTCCTCGGCCTTTGAAGCAAGCGCATTTCCAATTCGGCCGGCGACCAGCTCAATTACGACGGCATTAATCACATCCCTTATGCGGTTCGGCCATTCCCAGGTTGGGAAATCGCAGATACGCAACTCTCTGACAGGAACGCCAGGGACGGGCGCCCGTCGATGCGCAAAGCGCGAAGCGCCAATACTGCCTGTGATCTCTCCTTTCTAAGCACGAGAACTGCAGCCTTCAACGACACAAAAGTTGTTGTCGACCCTGGAGAAACCGAACTGTTTTGATCCGAGGCGACAATGCTCAGTTCGCAAGTCTGGCCCAGATTGGGGTAATCTACCAATGCGGTACAGCTGCGAATAATTTCGGGAAATCCCATCTTTCCGATGTCTGGATTTACATCGCTACAACGGGAAATGGCCGGTTAGGTTTCATCGTAAAATGTGCAAGGATAGGTATGACTTCAACTGAAAAGCAAAACAACTCAAGACTATCCGGGCGAGACAAGCCCTGGGTTATGAGAACCTATTCCGGTCACTCCACGGCCAAGGCCTCTAACGAGCTTTACCGCAGCAACCTTGCCAAGGGTCAGACCGGCCTATCGATTGCCTTCGATCTGCCCACGCAAATCGGCTACGACCCGGATTCGCCCCTCGCCAAAGGCGAAGTCGGGAAAGTTGGCGTCCCCGTGGCGCACTTGGGCCATATGCGCGAGCTGATGGACGGGATCCCGGTCGAGAAGATGAACACCTCGATGACCATAAATGCGACGGCCCCATGGCTGCTTGGCCTGTACATTGCGAACGCGCTTGAAACCGGAGCCGAGATCTCCGGACTGTCCGGTACCACCCAGAATGACATTGTGAAGGAGTACCTTTCCAGGGGCACCTACATCTTCCCGCCTGAGCATTCCAAGCGGCTTATTGTGGACATGATCGCTTACACGGTCAAGAATCTTCCCAAATGGAACCCAATAAACGTCTGCTCCTATCATCTTCAGGAAGCAGGTGCTACTCCATCCCAAGAAATTGCATATTCCCTGGCTACCGCTATTGGAGTACTGGACGCTGTCAAAGACTCTGGGCAGATTGCTGACGATATATTCCCGGAAGTGGTGGGAAGGATTTCGTTCTTCGTCAATGCCGGAATCCGATTTATCGAGGAAGTCTCGAAGATGAGGGCGTTCACCAAGCTGTGGGACCAAATAACAAGGGACAGATACGATATCGGCGATGCCAAGCTGCGCAGATTCAGATATGGGGTTCAGGTCAATTCCCTTGGCCTCACCGAGCAGCAGCCCGAAAACAATATAACGCGCATCGTCCTTGAAGCTCTGGGCGTCACCCTATCTAGGGATGCCAGAGCCCGCGCTCTCCAGTTGCCGGCCTGGAATGAAGCCCTAGGCCTCCCGAGACCCTGGGATCAGCAGTGGTCGCTGAGAATACAGCAGGTACTCGCATATGAAACGGACCTTCTCGAATATCCAGACATATTTGAAGGCTCCAAAGTAGTCGAATCACTCACCGATTCCCTTATCGAGAGTTCGAACAAAGAACTCT
>JAJYFX010000373.1 GCA_021785315.1 Actinomycetes bacterium
AAACGTATGGCTTTCCATATGGCGAAGTGGGGTGCTCTTCTTTCGCCGGTTCTGCTTGTGGTTTCCTTTCTAATTTGGTCTACACACGGACTTGAGTCTTCGGCTTACGCCATTGTCTTGGTTTTGATTAATTTTCTTGTAACCGCAAAGCTGATGGAAATAGGGGGGCGGATTTCTTTATCCGCACTGATGGCTGTCGCGTTTGGTGGCTTTATATTCGATCTAGTGCTTTTAGGTGTGGCGGTTATTCCATTCGCGAATGCGCCGTGGATGAACTTGTGGGCGCTGGGTTTGACCCTGATTGTCACACACCTGGGTCTTGTAGTTTTTGAAGCAAGTACAGTTTCAGCTCGAATGACCGTTTCAGGTCTTCGTCAGAAGAAGTAAGGAGTTAGATAGTCAGGTGCTGCTAGCTGGAATCAACTTCCCTCCGATTTCCGATGTACTAAATTGGAAGGCAATAGCCTTTAATGGCACGCCTTTTGCGCTGAACAAGGTTGGCCTTATCACTTTGGCTTCAGCCGGATTCACGCTCCTGCTGTTCTATATCGCGGGTCGCCAAAGACAGCTCGTGCCAAGCGGAATCCAGAACTTTGTCGAGTCGATAGTTGACTTTATCAACAACTCGATAGTGTTCGATGTGATGGGCCCAGAAGGCGCACCATGGGCGCCATACCTTACCGGACTTTTCTTCTTTATACTATTTTCCAATCTATTTGAAGTAATCCCGTTTATTCAGATGCCAGCGACGGCCCGAATGTCAGTACCGGCTCCGTTGGCTCTAATGGTCTGGGTCACATTCATCACTGTGGGCATCCGGGCGCAGGGGGTGAGACATTATTTCAAAAATGCTGTGATCCCTTCAGGAGTTCCTGGGCCTTTGCTTTTGATCCTGGTTCCACTTGAAATTCTCTCCAACTTTATCGTCCGGCCCTTTGCCCTGGCGGTCCGACTTTTTGGAAACCTGCTGGCAGGGCACCTGCTATTGTTGACATTTGCAGTGATTTCCGAAGCGATGTTTGTGAGGAGCATCGGGTTGGTGATCCTGCCTTTGCCGTTTGCGATGTTGACTGCACTGACGGGTTACGAGGTCTTTGTAAGTGCTCTTCAGGCTTTTATTTTCACGATTTTGTCTGCTCTATACATTGCCGAGGCAATGAAGAGCCAGCACTAAGGATAACTGGCAGTGGTTCGAGGTAGAGAAAGGAAGTAGCCGTCATCGGTCAAAGTCAGCTAGAAGTCTGATTGTGGAGATTTAAAATCTCTCCAATCATTTTGAACGAAGATCCCGAGGGATTAGAGTTCTACCGGGGAAAGTGTCCCCACGTCACGATCAGTAGTTGTTGTTAGCTAATTGGTGCGGGCCCACCCAGCCCATTAGGAGGTTTTCGGGTGTTTAATGTTATGTTGGCCGTTACAGCGGCCGCTACGTCAAATCCTGACTTGAGGAAAGGTCTTGCGGAGATCGGTGCTGGTCTCGCGTATGGACTTGCAGCTCTTGGGCCAGGTATTGGTATCGGTTTAATTTTTAGTAGTGCTATTTCAGCGATTGCACGTCAGCCAGAGATGGCCGGTCCGGTCCGCAGCCTTGCGTTCATTGGTTTCGCTTTGGCAGAGGCCCTTGCCCTTATTGGTTTTGTTGTATTCGTTCTACTTAAGTACACCGGGTAATGATTACCACCGTAATTATTGCAGCTAGTTCATCCAATCCGATTTTGCCGGCTACCGGCGAGATCATCTGGTCGGTGCTTTCTTTTCTGCTTCTTCTGCTGGTGCTTGGCAAGTGGGCTTATCCGCCCGTGAAGAAGATGATGGCTGATCGGGCGGCAAAGATCAGGAATGATATTGATGCCGCCGAGCTGGCTAGAGCCGAAGCACAGAGGACTCTTGACGAGTACCACGAACAGTTGGCCCAGGCGAAACGAGAGGCCACCCGCATTCTCGACGAGGCCAGGCAGACGGGAGAGGCCCTACGGGCGGATCTTCTGGCTAAGGCCGAGGAGGATGTGGCAATTGTGCGCGCGCGCAACGAAGAGGCCCTGAGAATCGAGCACCAGCGCGTGATCGCTGAGCTTCGAAGCGAAGTGGGATCTTTGGCTCTTGAGCTGGCTGAAAAGATCATAGATGCTGAGGTTGACCGGGCTGCTTCTCAGAGTCTGATCGACTCCTTCATCTCCGAGATTGGAGCCATGCAGGCGTGAGAGAGTCGTTGCGGGGATATGCCCAGGGCGTTTTGTACCTTGCGAGCCAATCTGACAAGTACCTCCAGGTTGTCGATGATTTGAGGGCTTTCAATACAATCCTGGAATCCCAGGAAATGTTGGCCGAGGTTATTTCGGATCCGTCGATACCAGCGAGGAAGAGGCAGGCCATCTTGGGCGATTTGCTCGCCTCCAAGGTTGATGGTCTGGCCGTTCAGCTCCTAGAGGCGATTGTCGGAACAGAGAACCCCCGGGCGATCGTTGACGGCATCGGAGATTTGGTTCGATTGATTGGCGGCGACGAGGTCGTCTCTATTGACGGCGGCTTTGCTACGGCGGGCAGGATTGCCGGGTACGCGCAGGCTTTGCTGGAGTCGCTCCAAGGAAATGATGCTCTTGAACAAGTCGAGGAGGAGCTCTTCAGGTTTGCACGGATTGTCGAATCCAACATGCGAATCCGGAGAGTCCTTTCTGGCGTCGGATCTGTGCCTGATCAAAGGAAGTCCTTGGTCAGTTCGCTGCTCTCTGGAAAATGCCACCCGTTCGCGCTTCGGATTGCGGAGTTTGCTGCGTCGACCGACAGATTGAGAGATTATGTGGAAGTTTTAGATTCAGTGGTTGCTCGGGCAGCAGAGCTGCGCAACCGCAGGATCGCGATGGTTCAGTCAGCCACTGAACTGACTCAGGATCAGAAAGATCAGATCACTGCGGCTTTGTCGAGGGTCGTCGGTACTGAAGTTGAAATGCGAACGAGTGTCGACCCGTCA
This sequence comes from Actinomycetes bacterium, assembly GCA_021785315.1. Next base: position 2,969 of record JAJYFX010000373.1, read on the forward strand.
CTGG
>JAJYFX010000374.1 GCA_021785315.1 Actinomycetes bacterium
TTCAAGGGTGATCATCTTCATGTATTCGCACACTGCAGATTCCTTGATCGGATAGAACAGCTTGTCTGGCGAGAACCGTTGAAGGCGGTGCAGAATTCCAACCTCTGTTGCGACCACGAACTCCTGTGACGGCGCTGTCTTGGAGTAGCGGACCATTCCTTCGGTCGACATTATCTTTGCATCGGGTTTTAAATACAGGCAGGCACTTCCACAGCTGCACTCAGGATGGATGAGGAATTCAGCATCCGAGTGTTCAATCATCTTTGAATTGATCTCCTTTTCGCCAATGCCGGCATGGACGTGACACTCCCCGAGCCAAAGGGTCATCTTGCGTCCGGTCGCGCGTTCCACGTGGGCGCCTAGAAACATGTCCGGGACAAAGAAAATGGGATGGCCCTGGTCCAGTTCCGAAACTACGGCAACCGCGTTTGCGCTGGTTACGCACACATCCGCGAGTGCCTTGACTTCCGCGCTCGTGTTTACGTATGCGACAACGATGCCGTCGGGATGCTCGTCTTTCCATGCCTCGACATCAGAGGCTTTAATTGTGTCCGCTAGAGAGCAGCCGGCCTCGATGTCTGGTATCAGTACGGTTTTCCCAGGGTTCAGTATCGCTGCAGTTTCCGCCATGAAGTGCACGCCGGCAAAGACAATGATCTCGGCATCTGTTTTTGCCGCCTCTCGGGAAAGTCCAAGTGAGTCACCTACGAAATCGGCTATGTCCTGGACTTCCTCCCTTTGGTAGGAGTGGGCGAGGATTATGGCGTTGCGCTCTTTTTTGAGGTGCTGAATCCGGTTGACAAGATCTTTATCTTTGTTCATTTGCAAATAGTTCCTGACGCTAAGCGGACAAATAATAAAAGACGAACAATGATTTTGTTGCACTGAGCCTAGTCTTTGCTGCTGGGAAATATAAACTTGGCTCGCTGGCACCTACCCTGAGAGTCCAAAAGTTGCCATATCAGGCCGATATCCGATAGCGCTGGCGCGTAAATGCAGTTTGGCCAAGCAAGAAACCTGCAACGAAGACCGGACAAAAATATATAGTTCGCTCACCAAATGTTTTACTAGTACCTGCATCCTGGGGTGGCGGCAAGAAATATTGGGAATCAGCACAATGATATTACAGAGAAGGCGTGATATTTAGGCACCCTCGGGGGTCGTCCTTGCCGAAGGTATGCCCGCCAACTCCCAGAGGTGCATCAACTAAATTTCTTCGTACGTCTAAACTGTCTTAGGTGAACTACGCAATTCGTGAGGATTCGTCTGAAAAGGAACGGCTAAAAGAGGGCCGTCCGTCAATATTGGTGCGGCGAATACTCATGATTCCAGAGATTGACAGGTCGCCAGCGCAAGAGAAGCGGGCTGAGAAGCTTTTTAGTTTTGCCATTCTTATTTCAGCTCTCCGCTGCACGCTCAGCTACGTGATCCTGCCGTTTGTGATTCCGTTATTCGGTTTGGGAGCGACCGCTGGCGTAGGCCCGGAAATCGGGATTCCTCTTGGGGCAGTAGCTATATTTTTTGATGTAAAGGGAATACGGCGATTCTGGATTGCCCAGCACCGTTATCGCTGGCAAATGACCGTGGTTTACCTTATGGTGATCGTCTTGGTGCTATACCTGGTCGCTAGGGACATCGTTCACCTGTTCTAACTAGTGTCGGGCACCATGGAGCAGCGGGCTCCTTGTTGTGGATTGGCACTTGCGGGCCTGCCGTGATTGTTCAGCTTCTTGCGTCCCGTGCTGCCAGAATTTGAATTCCGGTGCCTTGAGTGTGGATATGGTTTCGAGTAGAGTGTCCCTTGAATTTCATATTGCGGTAATTTATGGAGTTTTCACCTTTCAAATGGTTTTCAATTCCAACTGGCCGCCAGCATTTCGAGATTGGCATAGATCGCCAGATGGTGAACCCTTATAAGTAGGAGAAAGCTAAAGATGAGCGACCAGCTGATTGCTGAGACAGTGGAGATCAAAGGCTTTGCCGGCGATGCTATCGAGGCTTACTTTGCCAGGCCAAGTGGGCCTGGGAAATACGGTTCTGTGGTGGTGATTCATCATATGCCTGGCTACGACGAGGCAACAAAGGAGATCACGCGAAAGTTTGCATATCATGGTTATCAGGCGATTTGCCCGAACCTCTATAGCAGGGAAGCGCCAGGTGCTTCTTCTGACGACGCGGCCGCTGCGGTGCGGGCGCGGGGCGGAGTTCCTGATGAAAGGCTTTTAGGAGACGTTAGGGGAGCAGCGGACTATCTTCTGGCCCAGAGCGCTTCAAATTCAAAGGTAGGGGTAATTGGCTACTGCTCGGGCGGCCGCCAAACGTTCCTTTCGGCGTGCAGCCTTGATATCGACGCCGCGGTCGTCTGCTACGGCGCATTCATCGTAAAAGAGCCTCCTCCCGAGTTACCGAGCTCAGCAAAATCCATAATCCATTTGGCGCCAAATGCGTCATGTCCAATTCTTGGCCTCTTTGGCGCGGACGACAAATATCCAGGTGTCGATGAAGTAGCTCAGCTGGACGCTGAACTGACAAAGCATTCCAAGGAGCATGAATTTCATATTTACGAGGGTGCTGGGCATGCCTTTTTTGCAGTGGACAGGCCAAGTTATAGACCGGAGGCTGCAAAGGATGGCTGGGAAAAGATCTGGGCGTTTTTCGGCGCGCATTTGGCTGGTTAGGAGTATTGGATGTGTACTTACACCACTGAGCATGTTGAAATCTCTGGATCTGGCAAAGGTGCAAATGGATGGTTCCAGGTCAGCGAGGCAAGCGTTTACTTTGACCACCCGGCGAACGCTCCTCTAGAGCACAGCCTCAACATCGATTTCCTTCAACCAGAGCTAGGGGCGTCGGCACGAGTCGCAGTTGAACTTGACGCAGCTTCTGCGGGGCGACTTGCCCAGGCGATACTGTCGACTCTCGCGATGGTACCAGATGGGTTGTCAGGTAGCCAGCAAATTTCGTC
>JAJYFX010000375.1 GCA_021785315.1 Actinomycetes bacterium
CCATCCAAATCTCCATAACATTCCTATAAGGACGGAAGATGGCAGGCGTTTCCGCAATGCATTTATAGCCCCGAAAGGTAGGAAGCTGGTAATTGCCGATTACTCGCAGATAGAGCTGCGGGTGATAGCTCACCTGTCGAAGGATCCCGGCTTGATAGAAGCTTTTGCCCAGGGGATTGACATTCACAGACAGACCGCCAGCTACACGTTTGGAGTTCCATTGGAGGAGGTGACTCCGTCCCAGCGCAATAAGGCAAAGATGGTCGCATACGGCTTGGCCTATGGAATGGAGGCTTATGGGTTGTCACAGCGTCTTGGTATTTCGGTGCCCGAGGCCGAGACAATCCTAAAGGCCTTTTTCGCAGGATTTCCGGAAGTGAATAGCTACATGAAGCAGGCAATCGACAAGGCGAGGAAGGATGGATTCACTACGACGGAATTCGGCAGGGTAAGGCCGCTTCCTGAGCTGTCGTCCAGTAACTTCCGTTTGAGAGAGGCTGCGGAGCGCCAGGCTATGAATGCCGGGATTCAGGGGTTGGCGGCAGATATCTTCAAAATTGCTCTTGTCAAGTTGGACCAGGAATTAGGCGGTTATAATGGCGAGCTCGTGCTTCAGGTCCATGACGAGGTTCTTGTGGAATGTAACGAATCTGAGGTTGGCACAATCGCCGATCTCGTAAAGCAGGTTCTTGAAAGAGCAGTTCAGCTAATTGTGCCGCTGGAGGTAAATGTTTTTAGCGGGAATAGCTGGGCAGACGCAAAATAGTTTTCCTAGGGGATTCGCCAGGTCAATTGATATCGGTTTCTGGCATCAAAGTGCGATGATTGTCGCTAATGTATTTGGAATCTACATTGTTAGATTTGGCCTTATTTGTGGCTGATCTAATAAGGACTTGAGTTTTAGTCATGGGCTCAAGCGAGATTGTCAGAAAAGAAAGCGACCTAACTAAATGTCCGAAACTACTAACACCTCTGATAACGAAGTGGTCTCCTTGGCAGGCGAGGGGATTCTCGAAGGGGAGTACACACCACGCGTGATCGTCTTTGATGATTTGGGGGACACATCCCTAGATGAAGCGATTGCCGGAACGATCGTTGAATTTGAAGACGGCGATCTCGTATTTGGCAAGGTGGTGAAAGTTGATAAGGATGAGGTGCTTCTGGACATTGGGTTTAAATCCGAAGGAGTCATTCCGGCACGCGAACTGTCGATCCGCCACGATATAGACCCATTTGAGGTTGTGCAGCTTGGCGAGGAGATCGAAGCTCTTGTACTACAGAAGGAAGATAAGGAAGGCCGCTTAATCCTTTCTAAGAAACGCGCTCAATACGAACGCGCCTGGGGCACTATCGAAGCGATCAAGAACGCTAATGGCGTCGTCAAAGGACCTGTGATCGAGGTTGTCAAAGGCGGCTTGATTGTTGACATTGGACTTCGCGGATTCCTGCCGGCCTCGCTGGTCGAGTTGCGGCGCGTCAGAGATTTGCAGCCGTATGTCGGCAAGGTTGTCGAGGCAAAGATAATCGAACTTGACAAAAACCGGAACAATGTGGTTCTTTCCAGGCGGTCGTGGCTGGAGGAGACTCAGAAGGAGCAGCGCGAGGAGTTTTTGGAGAACCTCAAGCCCGGCGAGGTTCGGCGCGGTGTAGTTTCTTCAGTGGTCAACTTCGGTGTCTTCGTAGATTTGGGCGGCATGGATGGCCTGGTGCATGTGTCGGAACTTTCGTGGAAGCACGTTGACCACCCGTCATCAGTGGTCCAAGTTGGTGACGAGATCCAAGTCCTTGTGCTTGATGTTGATCTGGACAAAGAACGAATTTCTCTTTCACTCAAGGCGACACAGAGCGATCCGTGGCAAGAATTTGCCAATGCCCACAAGGTTGGCGAACTAGTCTACGGGCGGGTAACCAAGCTCGTTCCATTCGGCTCGTTCATCCAGGTCGGCGAAGGCATAGAAGGCCTCGTGCATATATCCGAGATGGCTACGCACCACGTGGATCTTCCTGAGCAGGTAGTCCAGCCAGGCGAAGAGCTGTGGGTGAAGATAATCGATATAGACCTGCAACGCCGTCGCATTTCCCTTTCTATCAAGCAGGCTGCTGAAGGCGGCGAAGTCGCAGCAGAGTACCGCGAAGCATTTGGCGAGCATGCATATGATGAAGAGGGTAATTACATCGGTCATATCGACTACTCGCTTGACTTCACGCCTGAGACCGAAGCTCAGGCAGCTTGGGCAGAATATGTTGCAGAGCATGGTGTGGAAGTTCATGCCGGCGGAACCGCGTCAGTTGAAGATGGGTCCGGATCCGATGGAGCCGACGCGAGTTTTGACAATGACTCCGAACCAACAGAATCGGGAGATGACCAATAGCATTGCTCCAGCGCCGATCGTAGGACTGACCGGCGGGATCGGCTCTGGTAAGAGCACTGTATCTCTAAAGCTGGCCGAGCTGGGGGCCTGTGTGATTGACTCTGACGCCATTGCTCGAGAAGTTGTGGTGAAGGAATCTGCAGGTCTTGCATTGGTGGTTGAGAGATTCGGGGAGGTTGTGCTGGCTGGTGACGGCTCTTTGGACAGAGCTAAATTGGCCAGCGTGGTGTTCTCTGATCAGGCGGCCCTAGGCGAACTGAACGCGATTCTCCACCCTCTGATCGAAAAGGAGATGAAGAAGCGGATCATCGAGTGCATTGCTCAGCGCAAGATTCCGGTGATTTTGGTAATTCCGCTTCTTTTCGAGACGAATGCGGTCGAAAGATACGGTTTGGACAAAGTGATAGTTGTCGATCTTCCCGAAGAACAGGCAGTCGAACGCGTTGTTGCGTCACGACCTATGACCGTTGGAGAGGTTGGCGAGAGGATAGCAGCTCAGGTCAGCCGCCAAGAGCGGCTGGCCGGGGCAGATTACGTGATTGACAACTCCGTCGATCTAGCGTTGCTTGACCAGCAGGTGTCCGATGTCTGGA
>JAJYFX010000376.1 GCA_021785315.1 Actinomycetes bacterium
CGCTTTTAGATCTTCTAATTTTTTTGTGATCGGCTGTTCCGACATGGTTATTCAGGCTAACAAAAATATTCGCAAATGCGCTAATTTTTCAGTAATGAGTTTGAATCCCAAGGATCCAGGATTTTCAAAATTCGCCGTGCCACAGATCGCAGAACTGATAGATATCCTGGTCAGGTCCAATTTTAACAGTGATATTATATTTCAGGGCGGAGATTTGAGTCCTGCAACATTATTGGCGGCTTATCGCTCCGGACTCTTCCCTATGCCGATTGAGGGGGACAAACTTGGGTGGTTTTGCCCTCAGCGGCGAGGAACTTTTCTCGTTGGCACGCCAAACATGAGCGGCATCCCTTACCACGTTTCCAGATCTCTGAGGAAGTCAATCAACGGATTTTCCTATTCCATCAATCTGGCATTTCGGGATGTGATTTCAAACTGCGCGAATCCCCAAAGGCCGGGATCCTGGATTACTCCTGTTATACAAGACGCCTACATCCGCCTCCACGAACTTGGCTGGGCGCACAGCTTCGAAGTATGGACCGGACAGCGGGCCCAGAAAGAACTGGTCGGTGGCCTATACGGAGTCGCGATAGGTGGCCTCTTCGCGGGCGAGTCAATGTTTCACAAGAGATCCGATGCGTCAAAGGCGGCATTGGCAGTCCTGATCTCAACGATGACGGAACAGGGTGGGACCCTGATCGACACCCAGTGGATGACCCCCCACCTTCAATCACTTGGCGGAGTTACGATCCCCAGAATGGAATACCTTCAATTGCTGGACGAAGCCGTCTCACTCCCATTGCCCGAGATCTTCGAAAAGGGCCACGGCAGAAAGATCGATTTCAAGATCTAGACATAAAGGCGACATGACACGCAAAAGCAAAGGGTGCGGGCAATGCCCACACCCTTATAACGCCTGGGTAATTTACTTAGAGAATTTGCTAATTGCGTACCATGCACCCGGCAGCAAAGCGGTCGCGAGGACGAGCTTGACTAGGTCTCCCGCAAGGAAAGGCGTCATCCCCAGCGCGATCGCCTTGGAAGCCGACACGTGGATCGAGGCAGCCAGCCAAGCTACGCCAAAGGCATATATAACGACATTGCCCAACACCATCGCTGACGCCGTTCCAAGGAACTTGCGATCCCAACCTGCCTTCGCAAGCATTCCAACAAGTACCGAACACACGACAAATCCGACTATGTATCCAAAGCTCGGCGAAGAAACGATCTTCAAGCCACCCGTCGCGCTGGCAAACCACGGAACGCCAGCCACGCCCGCGATCGCGTACAGCAGAGATCCGGCGCCTGCCCTAGCCCAGCCCAAAGCCGATGCACCAATAAGGACAGCAAATGTTTGCCCTGTAATCGGCACAGGAGTGAACGACAGATGCACGCTAATTTGCGCAAAGAGCCCAATGAATGCAGCGTACCCCACTACAAGAATGGCCTCTCGAATCGCGCTTCCAGCAACCAGATCCGCCAGCACATGCGGCTTTCTAATAGGCAATGCAGATGTAGTCAACCTCAACTCCTTTTTAATGATTACCCCAAAATGCCGAACAAAACACCCAGGCTAAAACTAAACGAAGCTAATAGCCACCCTTTGACGCTAGAGAATATTAGCAACAACTACGGATTGGCCAATGGTCCTGAACGATTGGCCAAGTGTGCAAAATCGGCATATGGCAGAATTATACTAACGATGCCGGCAGCTGCCGCTCCTACCTGGCCTTGGGAGAAGGTTATCTCCAGCCCTGCCTTCGCCAGGTTCCAGTTGGCAAAATTCACCGCGTTGGGTTGCGTTCCACCCATGATGAGACTCTGGTCTGCGCTTTGGCCAAGCTTGGCTTCAACGGCGGTCTTAGAAAGGCTCGAAAGGACGGGAAGATAGTTCTGCGTGGAAAAGAGATCAGCAAGTGACAGCAGTTTGCCGTCGCTCAGATCAAAGGTCAGGCTCCGGGCCTGGGCAGTCGAAGATGCCGCACCGGCAAAATAGCTAGTAATAACGAATCTGAAAGAAACATATCGCGAGTCCACTAACTCTTTTGCAAATGATCCAGTGATCTCGCTCTGGCTAACGGCATTACCGCCGTTCCCGGGAAGGACTATTCCGGGCTCACCCTTGAGCGAAGTCTCGAACGCCGACACATAGGCGGTCACCGATTTAAAGATGGTGGAATTGATATTCTCCTCGATCTGGGAAGATGCCATCTTACTCACTACCGGATAGGAAATATTTGCAGCCAGGTCTGGCGAATGGACCGAAATAACATAGCTTTTCAAACTGATGGCGGGGACAACAGTTGGGGAAGTCGTCGGTCCGGCAATGGTTCCGGCGGACTTGGCCGGGCTCTTTAGCGTCGAAGAAGTTTCGCCGGCGCGCTGACCGCCACAACTGACAGCTGAAAGACTGAGGATCAGAGCAGGAATGATGAGCTTCCTAGTAGACATCCCGACCATCCTAGCGAATGGATTCAGGATCGCTTCGAGCCCAGGCCGAATCATTCCTCAATACAAAGGGTGAAATCTCAGCCCTTTTCCCCTAGGCCGAAGCAAACTTCCGACTTGAACCTAATTGGCGCCGATTCCTCTAGCGGGTTGAAATCTCGAATCACAGGCATGTCAGTTCAATGTTTTCATCTATTGTTTCAGGGCCAGCTGTGATGGAGTCTGCGCTGACCAGCATCGCTTGCATTCGATCGCGAATCCAGACTTTCTCATAGTTACAAGAACTAATCTAGGGTTTTAAACATGAGCACCATCGAGGACCAGATAACTGACAAGACACTCCGACCCATCTGCGGGGAAAATCATGGCGTGCCGTGGAAAATATAACTAACCCGGTGGCCAGATCCGAATCTCTTGGTCGGATAATCGACCGGTTTATTGAGCTGTTCAACGCGCATTTGAAGGCAAATCCGGCGATGGAACAACCTATCAA
>JAJYFX010000377.1 GCA_021785315.1 Actinomycetes bacterium
TTCTCCGGGAGGAAGGATTCAGGGTAATTCTTGCAAATTCAAATCCGGCAACGATCATGACGGATCCTGATTTTGCTGATCGGACTTACATAGAGCCGCTGGATTTGCAGATTCTCACGTCGATCATTGAGAACGAGAGGCCCGATGCCCTTCTGCCCACTCTCGGCGGCCAGACGGCTTTGAATCTAGCAATGGAATTATCCGAGGCGGGTGTGCTCGATCGCTATGGAGTAAAGATGATCGGAGCCAACGCGCTGGCGATCAAGACCGCTGAGAACAGAGATCTTTTCAAAGCGGCAATGGGTGAGATTGGTCTGAAGGTCCCCGAATCCGGTTTTGCGCATTCGATGGTCGAGGCCATGCAGGTTGCGTCGACGATTGGCTATCCGCTCATCGTCAGGCCGTCGTTCATACTCGGCGGCGCTGGTACTGGAATTGCGAAAACCGACGAGGAGTTTGCGCAGATTGCGGCCCAGGGGCTGGCAGCTTCGCCTGTTTCGGAAATCCTGATCGAACGCTCCATCGCCGGATGGAAGGAGTTCGAACTAGAAGTAATGAGAGACTCGTTGGACAATGCGGTTATCGTATGCTCGATTGAGAATTTTGACCCAATGGGAGTGCACACTGGCGACTCGATCACGGTTGCCCCGTCTCAGACTCTTACCGATGTTGAATATCAGAAAATGCGTGATGCCGCATTCGCCGTTATAAGAAGGATTGGCGTCGAGACGGGGGGCTCCAACATCCAGTTCGCCGTTGATCCTGACACTGGTGAGATGGTTGTCATCGAAATGAACCCAAGGGTGTCCAGGTCGAGCGCGTTGGCATCAAAGGCTACCGGATTTCCAATCGCCAAGATTGCTACCAAGCTCGCTGTGGGCTACAGCCTGGCCGAAGTTCGCAACGACATAACCAAGGTCACTCCCGCGTCTTTCGAACCGACGATCGATTATGTCGTTACCAAGGTTCCGCGATGGGCCTTTGAGAAATTTCCGGGAGTGCAGGACGTGCTGGGTACCCGGATGCAGTCGGTCGGCGAGGCGATGGCGATTGGCAGGACGTTCGCCGAGTCGCTTCAGAAAGCGTTTCGATCAATCGAACTCGGGAGAAGCGGGCTGAACGGAGATCCGGCCGAAGCAGCCATTGATGCTGTATCGGTCGACGAATTGCTGGAAGCGATCAAAATTGCTACTCCAATGCGTCCCTTTCAAATTGAATCCGCGCTACGGCGCGGAGCCACCATCGAACAGGTCTACAAGTCGTGCAAGGTAGATCCCTGGTTTCTGGCGCAGATAAAGCAAATCTCGACCCTGCGCCTCGCGCTTGCAAATAAGAGGTTGGCGGAACTCACCAGGGGGGATATAACCAGGGCCAAGAGAATGGGATTTTCGGACGATCAGATTGCGTATCTAACAGGGGCAACCGAATCAGAAGTCAGAAAGGTTCGCCTAGGACTTGGAGTTAGAACTACATTCAAGGCCGTAGACACCTGTTCGGCAGAGTTCGAGGCCTTTACGCCGTACCATTATTCGACCTACGAGGATGAAGATGAGGTTGTGCCCACCGAAGGCAAGCGCGTAGTCATTCTTGGCTCGGGGCCGAACCGAATTGGTCAAGGCATTGAGTTCGATTATTGCTGTGTCCACGCAAGTTTTGCCCTGAGGGATGCTGGCTATGAAACGGTAATGGTGAACTGCAATCCAGAGACTGTGTCCACCGACTACGACACTTCCAATCGTCTTTACGTCGAGCCTTTGACTCCGGAAGACGTTGCCAATGTCATTGAGGCCGAACAGGACCGAGCGCAGGGCGGTGGTGAATTTGTTGGAGTGATCGTGGCGCTCGGAGGTCAGACACCTCTTAGAATTGCCAGCTCGATCGATCCCAGCCTGGTTCTGGGAACCTCCCCGGAGGCAATAGATATTGCGGAAGACCGGCAGAGATGGTCTGATCTTTGCAGCAGACTAGACATACCGCAACCGGCTGGAGCAACGGTTTTGGACTTGGACCAGGCATTCGAGGTAGTGCAAAGGATCGGATATCCGGTGCTAGTGCGACCCTCGTACGTTCTTGGCGGAAGGGCTATGGAGATTGTCTACAACGACGAACAGCTGATTGCGGCCATGGCACGCTTGACACAACTGCACACAGAAGGCCGGCAGGCCTCCAAGAGCCCGGTGCTGGTGGACCGATTCTTGGAAGACGCAGTTGAAGTCGACGTAGATGCACTCCGTGACAAAGACGGAGATCTATACATCGGGGCGATCATGGAGCACGTAGAGGAGGCCGGCATCCATTCCGGGGATTCCGCATGCGCAATTCCCCCACCAACTCTGACGGACCAGACCAAGGAAGTCATTCGGGAGTACACCCGGTCGATTGCCGACGCACTTTCGGTAGTGGGTTTGATAAACATTCAGTTTGCCGTAAAGTCGGGCCAGGTATTTGTGATCGAAGCAAACCCGCGGGCTTCGAGAACAGTGCCGTTCGTGGCAAAGGCCACCGGAGTTCCAATGGCAAAACTCGCTGCCTTGGTCATGGTCGGCAAGACTCTTGAGGAGCTGAAAGATAGCGGCCATTTCGCTCCATCGGATACCATTGGCTATTCATGCGTCAAAGAGGCGGTGTTGCCATTTTCGCGCTTTCCCTCGTCGGACATTCTGCTCGGACCGGAGATGAGATCGACCGGTGAGGTGATGGGAGTGGACTCTAGTTTTGAGATGGCGTTCATCAAATCGCAGTTGGCGGCCGGCACGCGTTTGCCATCTAAGGGCCTCGTTTTCCTTTCGCTTGCCGACCGAGACAAAGAAGTTGGGGTTGAACTAGCCAGGCAGCTGGTCGATATGGGTTTTGAGCTTGCCGCGACGGCCGGAACCGCACGAGCATTGAACGAGGCCGGAATCGAAGTGGCC
>JAJYFX010000378.1 GCA_021785315.1 Actinomycetes bacterium
TGAGTCCTGGAACTCACCCCAAGGCAGGCAGCATGATCTTTTCTGCCGGAATCTCAACGAAGTTTGACGCGCAATCCTACTTGACCTTCTTGAAGTCCAAAGGGCTTACGAACATCGCTGCCATAACATCAACAGATGGCAGCGGCGTCGACGGATTCAAGCAGCTGCAGGCTACGCTGGCCAAGCCAGAGTTTTCGTCATTCAAATTGCTGACACATCAGACCTTTGATCCGACGGCTGTAAGCGTCTCTGCTCAGCTTTCGGTTATCAAAGCGGCAAATCCTCAGGCGCTGATCATCTGGACCACTGGAACGCCTTTGGGCACGGTTCTTAACGGTATGACCTCGCTGGGCATGCAAGACATTCCAACCGTTACGACGGATGGCAACGCGGCTTACGCAGAGCTCACGCACTTCGGGTCTATCCTTCCAAAGACGCTGTACTTCCCAACTGGCTCACTGTATTTGCCACCGGCAGATATTACCAATGCCGCTGTCAAGGCAAAGGTGCAGGCATTTGATACAGCCGTTGCAGCCGCCGGCGGGCATCCAGGGGATGCTTGGGGACTTTCGTGGGACCCGGCTCAGCTGCTGATCGGCGCAATCCAGAAGTTGGGTATCAAGGCAACCGCGCCACAGATTCTCAACTACATGGAAAACCTTCACAACGTGGCAGGCGTGTTTGGCGTATACAACACGTCGACTAGCGACCATCGCGGTTTGAGCACTCAGGACGTCTATATGACGGTATGGAACGGCAGCTCGTTTACTCCGGTATCGGGTCCTGGCGGAACACCGTTGTCTGGATCAGCTGGCTAGTTTTTCATAAGGAAGTAAAGACTTGGGGTCGCCCCAGGTATCCGGATTGCTCGGATGCCTGAGGGCGATCCTGTGTTTAATGGGGAAAAATATCGGCTAAACTTTCGGGAAAGGGGATCAGTCTTTTTTCGCATAGTCGGATATAAAAATAATATTTTCCAAGAATTGGACTGTCTCGACGTCAATGCCTTGCGTTGAAGGCAGTTTTATACAGTTGTTCAGCTCAGTTGCAAGTAATCGGCCGGCAGCAGATAGGGCAATCAGGCACCGACGTCGTGCCAAGCGATAAGCCAACAGACGACATGCAGTTTTTCTGGTTGCCAGTAATCGAGCACCCAGGTTTCGGTTATCGGGTATATTTGTAGTAAAAGTGACTACAGAGAGTACTTCTGTCTGACAGAAGTACAGAGTGTGTGCGACAGAGATCGGAGCTGCAGATGAACGATCTATCTCTAATGCTTGCAGACGTGAGACGTGGGATGATCCCGGCATATGTTTACAACGACGAGGAAGTATTCAAGCTCGAAAAGGAGCATATTTTCGAGCGCTCGTGGATTTTTCTTGCTCATGAGTCTGAGATTCCTGCGCCCGGCGATTACGTGGTGCGACGCATTCTCGAGGACAACTTCATCGTGGCAAGGGATGAAGCAGGTGAAGTCCGTGTGATGTTCAACATGTGCCTGCACCGGGGCATGCAAATTTGCCGGGCTGAGTTGGGGAATGCTTCTCATTTTCGTTGTTCGTATCACGGATGGTCATACAGAAATGACGGCAAACTAGTCGGGCTGCCTTTCCACAACGAAGCCTATGGCGGCGAGGATGGGTTCACAAAAAACGGCCAATCACTTTTGCCTGCGCCATCGGTTGCAACATTCAATGGCCTCATTTTCGTTAATCTCGACCCAAATGCTCAGCCATTTCTGGAATTTCTGGGTGACTTCGCTTTCTACCTTGATTTCTATACCAGGCAAAGCGATGACGGTGTAGAGGTTCGCGGGCCGCAGCGCTGGAGAGTCAAATCGAACTGGAAAATTGGCGCGGAGAACGCAGCGGGTGACAGCTACCATACTCCGCAGACTCATCGAAGTGTCGTAGAGATTGGGCTGTTCCGAGAGCCTACTGGCGCTAAACGCAAAGAGGGGGCCCTCTACTGGTGCGATAAGGGCGGGGGCACTACTTACAAGCTGCCGCCTGGTACATTTCGAGAGCGTTTGCGCTACGTGGGTTATAGCGACGAGATGATCGATCGCATGGAGAGTTCCTGGTCTTCGGAACAGCAACGGCTCATTAGCGACGATGGATTTATGATTTCCGCCGCTACGTTGTTTCCCACCTTTTCGCTTGTTCACAACTGGCCGAAAGTTGACGCCAACGCGGATGATGACGAGGTTGTGCCGTTCATAACCATGCGGGTTTGGCAGCCAATAAGCGCTACAGAGACCGAGATTCTTTCCTGGTTCATTGTCGACAAGAATGCTACCGAGGAATTCAAAGAGGCATCCTACAAGGGTTATCTGATGTGCTTTGGCAGTACCGGAATGTTCGAACAGGACGATGTCGAGAACTGGGTGTCGATCACCTCTCTGGCAGGCGGCTCGATGGCGAGAAGGTTGCTGCTCAACAGCCGCATGGGTTTAACCAGTGCCGATAAGCCCTTGAATAAGCCTCTGGCGGACTTTCACGGTCCGGGCCTGGCCTATGTGGGCTACGGAGAATTCAATCAGCGCGCACTGCTGAAAGAGTGGGCTGACTGCATCGAAAAGCCGCTGGATCAAAAAGTCCAACTGGTCATGGGAGAGAAGGTCGTGGCATCGGATTCGAAGGGCGGCGGCAGGTGATGACGACCTTGAGGATGGACACCACCGGATTGAAGCCCTTGTCATTCGCCGATCCCAGGCACCATGAAGCCCACCAATTCTTGGTGGATGAAAGTTATCTTTTGGACGCTCAACTCTACGATGAGTGGCTTGAGAATTTAAGTGATGACATTCATTACTTGGTCCCGGTGAGAGTCACAACCGCGCGGAGTTCTGAATTCGATACGTCACCCGGAATGGCCCATTTCGACGACGACTTGTATTCGCTC
>JAJYFX010000379.1 GCA_021785315.1 Actinomycetes bacterium
CTCTCCTAACCAGGAATATGGATCAAGCTAGCCTCGACAAGGCTGGAGAGATCATTATTGCTTCGGGAGGAATTGCCAAAGCATGGCAAACTGCCCAAAACTTTGCTTTGGAAAGCCGCCTTAGTGCCGCCGAACTCAAATCACCCATAGCAGGCGAACTCGGATCATTGGCACAGTTCCTTTTGGATGAAACCTATAGCATCGTTCAGCCATACCTAAATGCCAAGGCATAGGCCGCTTCGCAAAGCTGCCTAAAGGCTTTTTTGAAGCGATAGGGGTGCAGATGTCTATTCATCCCCGGGGATCGGGTCAAGGCCTGGACTTGTATTTGAGTTCCAACTCCTGAACTTCGGGAAGGCCGATAAAACCGAGGAATTCCTGGAAAGGCACCATGGCATCCATCGCTTTTATAGGCGTACCTTCCTCGCGGATAGATTTCAACACGGTTCTGATCGCCTTAGTTGCGCTCAGCAAAGCGCCAACTGGGAAAATGATCAACTTGAAGCCAAGCTCTTTGATCACTTCGTAGGCCAGCGGAGGTGTCTTTCCTCCTTCGGCCCAGTTGTACACAAGGGGAATATCTGAAAAAGTTCTCGCGACCGTCTCTATTTCTTCGATGCCCTCCGGCGCTTCAATGAAAAGCATGTCTGCTCCGGCATCACGATAACTCTTGGCTCGATCCAGTGCAGATTCAAGACTCTCGACCGCCCGGGCATCCGTACGTGCGATAATGACGAAGTCGGAGGACCTCCTCGCGTCCACGGCGGCCTCGATCTTGCTAACCATGTCATTTTTCGAAATCAGCTCCTTGCCTGACATGTGGCCGCATTTCTTGGGAGCGACCTGATCCTCGAGATGGACTGCCGACACACCAGCAAGTTCGTATTGCTGCACCGTCCTAATTACCGAAATCGGATTTCCATATCCCGTATCGGCATCGGCGATGACAGGCAGTGGACTAACTGCCTGCGAAATTTGCCTGGCATGCTCCACCATTTCAGTCATTGTAAGTAGACCGACATCGGGTCGGCCCAGCACCGAGGCAGCCGCGCCAAAACCGGTCATATAAACCGCATCGAATCCGGCCTCCTCTATGAGACGGGCGCTCAGTCCGTCGAATGCCCCAGGTGCCAGCAGCGGATCTGGCCCAGAAAGCAGTTCACGCAGACGTGCTCCAGGATTGGATGCCGGGTTAATCAGCTTTCCCATAATTAATCCTCCCCAGGATATCTCCATACCAGAAATCTGGCCGGACTCACCACGCTACCTTAGCCGCCAGGTTCCCTCCAAAATATTTTCGATCAAAACCAGAAGCTGCCGACTTAGCAAGCCATCGCATGCTTGGCGGCCTTTCTTTGTAATCTGCAACGTAAGGCAAAGGCCTCAAGCTACATCTGGACAAGAGCGGAGTGACGGTTTAGCCGGCTACTTCCAGACCCGCTTGGGCACAAACCATGTCCTGGCTATAGTGGCCGCCGGAACAACCTATGCCTCCGATAACCTTCCCGTCCACAACGATCGGGTATCCGCCGCCAAATACGACGAGCCGGGGAGTGTGCACAATTCCGGTATTGAGAGGCGGATCGTTCTTTATGAACTCGAACCAGGCGTCAGTCGACATTCCAAAACTGACTGCTGTGTAGGCTTTATTCTGGGCAATGTCGACGCTTAGGAGCGCCGCCCCGTCCATCCGGTGATAAGCCTTCAAAACACCCGATTCGTCAACAACAGCAATGACCATGGGCACGCCGATCTCGGTCGCTTTCTTAGCCGCGGCATTGATCATTTTGCCCGCCAACTCAGCAGTGATGCTGAGCTTCTCGTAAGTGTGGGCCATAAAGTTCTCCTCTTAGTCATTATGCGCCAAATGCCCCCGCAAAAGGCGCAAACCAATGCTATCGCGATAGAAAATAGCTGAACGGCAATTAATGAACAACAACGCCATCACTGAAATAATCAACCCGTCGCCGGCCTAAAAAGTTAGCGCTACCTGTCCTGTTCCGGACGCATGGTTGGAAATGCAACGACTTCCCGGATCTGAGACTGATCGGTCAACAGCATCACCAGACGGTCGATTCCAATTCCAAGACCACCAGTCGCCGGAAGACCGTATTCCAGAGCTCGGATGTAGTCTTCATCCATGGCCATTGCTTCGTCATCGCCCGCTTTGCCCTGACCAACTTGATGCAGAAAGCGCTTTCTTTGCTCGACCGGATCGGTCAACTCTGAAAAAGCATTGGCAAGCTCCCGCCCAGCAATAATAACTTCAAATCTTTCAACCATGTCCTGTTTGGAGCGGTGGTCGCGCGAGAGCGGAGATACTTCCAGCGGATAGTCACAAACGAAGACGGGATCCCAAATCGTGTGTTCGGTAGTCTTTTCATAGACTTCCAGAAGAACCTTTCCCGGCCCCCACGAAGGCCCTACTGTGATTCCGTGTCCTTCCGCGAGAGCCGACAGAGCCCCTAAGCCCATATCAAGCCGGACTTCAGTACCAAGTTGCTCTGACACCAGATCCTCCATGGTCGCGCGCTTCCAGGGAGGAGTCAAGTCGATCGGCTTGCCCTGATAATTAATGACCGTGGAGCCACAAACGAGACGAGCCAGATGGGAGATGAGCTCCTCGGTGAGATCCATCATGTCGTTGTAGTCAGCGTACGCCTGGTACAACTCGAGCATCGTGAACTCGGGGTTATGGCGGGGAGATATCCCCTCGTTTCTAAACACCCTGCCAATTTCAAAAATACGCTCGAATCCGCCCACAATCAGGCGCTTGAGGTACAGTTCAGGCGCAATTCGCAAAAAAAGATCCATGTCGAGAGCATTGTGATGGGTTATGAATGGCTTTGCCAATGCTCCGCCGG
>JAJYFX010000380.1 GCA_021785315.1 Actinomycetes bacterium
GCTGCTTGCTAGGAGTTAGCACCATCTCTTCCTCCAGAGGACTTTCACCTCCAAGTTGCTGCCCATGTCGGGCGTACTCGGGTAGCCGGCCACGCTGTTGTAAGCGTGGCCGGATTTTTTAAGGCGTGGCTTTCGTGGCGATTAAAGAGTCCGACGAATAGCGTCTGCGTTTCGCATTTTAGATTTGACCTGGGATGTAATTAGGGAAAGCGATATGCCAAGCAACCACAGATCCTTCGCCATAGCGATCCCTTGGCTGGTCGGTCGCACACTCTTGTCAGCCCTCATTCCTGGAATGCGAAGGTAAAGGCCAGCAAGTCCGGCTGAAAAGGGCAGCATGACCGTTCCAGCGACGGCATCTGGAATCAGGGGAATTAACAAAAGTGTCCCAATGAGAACCTCAAGGGATCCGAACAATTTGGAGAAGCGCGTCGATCCTACTGCATCGAGAATTGGATAGGCGGTAACTGCCATTCCAAACACGTGTTCAAGGTATTCGTCCTCGCCATTCAATTTGTTTAAACCCGAATTCAAGATGAATGCTCCTGCGGTACACCGGATTGGATAGTTCTGCATCCGCGAATGCCTAATAACCATATTGCGCCCTTTCCCGGCTAGATGATTCATCTCTACACACGATACAAATCTCGCGACCGCTGATCAAGCCGGACATCAAGCTCGGGGTGATCGACACATTCACACGCCTTGCGCCACTGCAATATCTCTTCGCCTGGGTTGCGGCGCGAAGGGTCTCAGGTTGTCAATCCCCCATCGATGGCAAAAATCGCCAAATTCTTCTCCGTCGTTAGCATGCGCGGCGTACAAAAGCACGATGGGCTCCAGCGCGGCGACAACTCCTTCTGAGGCAACGTCGGTTGCATATATTTCACCGAGGCGGTTGCCGGCCCTGTCGGCGCCTAAATAGATGTCATATGAACGCTTAGACCGTCCCACTATGCCTATCTCCGCGAGGTATGGCCGGGCGCATCCATTTGGGCAGCCAGTCATTCGTATCTCGATGTCGAGGTGTGAAAGACCAAGGTCGTCAAGGAGCAGGTTGAAGCTCTGAAGTAAAGTTGGGAGAAACCTTTCTGACTCGGTCAGCGCAAGGCCGCAGGTAGGCAGCGCCGGGCACGCAAATGCCGAACGAGATATGGAGGTATAGTCCTCCGCCAGTTTTATCCCGAACGAGGTCAAAATTGTGATGATTTCGTCGCGCGCGAATTCAGGGATATCGGTGAGAATGACGTCCTCCTTCGCCGTGAAACGCACTGATAGGTTGAACTTGGTTACCAGGTCCCTGATGGCAGTCCTATGGGCTCCGCCGGCCGTGTCGGCAATTCGGCCGCTCGGCACTTTAATGCCATACGCAAGATGATCTTTGGACTGCTCTATCCAGCCCAAGTGATCGCAGCTGTTGGAAAACTCCAAATTGTCGAGCCTTTTAAGTACAAGCCCCGAGCGCCTCTCGGACTCCATGCGCAACCTTTCGGTACCCCACTCCTCAACCAGATATTTGAATCTGGCGTGAGAGCGGTCGGCACGGTTCCCATGATCACGCTGAATCGAAATAACTGCGTCAATTACCTCGAACAAGTCTTGTCTTGGCACTGTCGCAAACGGCTTTGCCAGAAGAGGTTTCGTCGTGTCGTCGGAATGCGATCGTCCCAGGCCACCCCCGGCCAGAATGTGAATCAAGTTGGGATCATTTTCGTCGATTACCAATGCAAGGTCACAAGACAACACATCGATGCAGTTGTCGAGGGTGGTCGTAAGGCCGATCTTGAACTTACGGGGAAGGTATGACGAGCCGTACAAGGGCTCAATTGTATCGGCGGAACCGGCTGCTTGAAGATTAGGAACTTTTTCACCGTCCAGCCAAATCTCGTAGTATGCGCTCGAGGCAGGCTTGTAGCGCTTGGATATCTGATTGGCGAGTTCGCCCAGGCCCAATGCTTCAATTTCCGGCGCAGGAGAGGGGCATGCGGTGACATTTCTCACCACGTCGCCACACCCGCCGTACGTGGAGAGCAGTACCTGGTTTACTTTTTGAATAAGCGCTTTAATATTTTGCTTGGTCACGAAGTGAAACTGAATTCCCTGCCGGGTGGTGACTCTGAGGGTTTGATTTCCAAACGCATCTGCGAGTTGGTCCGCCGCCAGGTATTGTTCGGGAGACAGCCGGCCTCCTGGAATCGCCAGACGGATCATGCAAATATGTTCGACGTCAAGCCCGACGCGTTTCCTGTCAGCTCTGACGTCGCGATTATCCTGATTATAGATACCGTGGAATTTCAATAGCTGTTCAGATTCGCCGGAGAAGTTGGGCAAGCCGTTTGAAAGTTCTTCGACAATGCTTCCCCTCAATTCATTGCTTGCCTGTTTTATCAGTTCTACCTTCGATTCTGTGCCTGGGTCCTTTGGTTCTGATGTCCTTAAAGTCATGTTGTTCTCCTGTTGCCTTTGTGCTTTGAATTGGAAAATGTTGAGACTCTCTTTGGCGCTGGCACTCGATTGGGCCTGGCTTGGATGCTTCGCTACCGTCACGTTTGGTAAGCGCGTCTCAAGACCTCTGCCACTTCGGGTCGTGAAAATTCCGGGGGCAGATCTTCACCGTTTGTCAGTAGTTCGCGAACTTTAGTGCCTGACAGCGAAACGTGGAATTCGGGACCATGAGGGCACGTCCTCTTTGAGGCCACCTGGCGACAGACCGAGCAAAAGAAACTGTGTTCAAACTTCAATATGTGAATATCGAGTTCTCCTTGAGGTAGCGTGTCGAAGATCTCTTGCGCTGCGTAGGTTGAGTAGTAATTTCCCACTCCCGCATGATCTCGCCCCACTATGAAGTGAGTGCATCCGTA
>JAJYFX010000381.1 GCA_021785315.1 Actinomycetes bacterium
GTTATATGGCCCGTAGTGTTCCGAGTCGGAAGGTAAAATCGGCACTGCGCCGAGTTGTCTGAGTATGTCGTGGTGCTCGACATGCCTTGCGGACGCGATTACCTGCGCGTTCATGGCTAGGCCCAGCGCTATGGCGCTAAGTCCAACACCGCCGGCTGCTCCATTAATTAGCAGTTTTTCCGACCATTGGAGACCAGCTTGCCGCACTAGCGCATCGTATGCGGTGAAATAGGTTTCGCAAAATCCTCCAGCGCTGGTTAGATCCATATCTCGTGGCACTCGGATTGCGTTCGTGAAATGGATTTTGCAGAGTTCGGCCTGTGCGGCGCCGCCAACGACCCCCATGACAGAGTCGCCAATGTTGAATCCAGAAACCTGATCACCCATTTCCTTGACTGTGCCAGCGATCTCCAAGCCAGGAATATGTTGCGGTATACCTGGCGGTGCTGGATAGAGTCCGTTCTTTTGCAACACATCGGCGGCATTGAGGCCGGCCGCCCTGACTTCGACCAGGAGTTCCTCTGACCCGCAAATTGGATCTGGAACTTCGCCAACTTGAACTTGTTTGTCGACAATAGTCACCGCTCGCATATCACCCTCCATTGCTAAGCACAAATGGCAGTCTATTTAGCGATTGCGGTATAGGCGAGTTTTAGAGTCTTCCAGCTCCCACTGGGACCCCGTCCCAATAAATTCCCGAGACCTCTATGGGTGAGGCTTCATTGAGCGCCTGGATTATCTGACCACCGCCGATATAAATTGCCACGTGGCTAATGGGTGAGTAGTAGAAAACCAGGTCGCCTGGTTGTAGTGCGGAAAGCGAAACCCTTGTGGTGTCATAGTACTGCGCGGCCGCAGAGTGGGGAAGGTAGATTCCCGCCTTTGCGTATACAAAGGCTGTTAGCCCTGAACAGTCGAATACATTCGGACCCGATCCACCGAATACGTAAGGCTTGCCGAGTTCTTGGCGGGCCCATGAAATAGCTGTGGCTACCTGGCCCGAACTGAGGCCTGGAACGGGACGGCCGGATCCTGAACCCGACGATATTGGTGAGAACGCCCCGGATGCGGGATTGCTGAAGGTGATTTCCCGGGCCCTTGCGGCTGCAGCAGCGGCGGCCTGTTCAGCCTGGAGCTCCTGTTGCTGCTTAACCAGTGTGGCGATTGTCGAATTTACGGAGTTGAGCTGTGCCTGTTCCTGATTTACCGCTGCTTGAGCAGCATCTTTGGCGCTGCTGACTTGATGAACCATGGCGACTGCCTGCGACTGCAGAGTTTTAAGTGAACTTTGCTGAATTTTCAAATTTTGAGTGGTCTCTTGATACGAAGCGACCAAGTCCGTTTGCGAATTTGTAACAGTATTCAGGTATTCTTGGCGGACCGAGGCTTCGGTCGGGCTTTCGTTCAGAAGCGCCGAAAATTCAGGCAAATTTCCGCCAGTTATGTAAGCGTTGATCGCTTCCTGTGAGAGTTGAGACTTGATCGAAACGATTTGGGCTTGCGTTTGCGAAATTTGGGTTTGTTGGTCTGTGACTTGCTGGTTGATTTTTGTGAGAGAGAGTTGCGCTTGGTCATAACGTTCCGCTAAGGCTGAAACTTGTCCCCCGAGGTAATTCAACCTTGCCGTGATTGTCGCCGCCTGCGCTTGCTCTTGTGCGATAGTTTGAGCGCTGGCCACTCCTCCAGTTGGAAGAAACTGGGTAAAGGAGACCGCCCCTATCATTAGAAAGGCCAGTGTGGTTTTTCTTTTTGGTGAAGTTTTCTGTTTCAACTTCACCTTTGAGATCATCCAAAATGGTTTCACGACGTTGAAGAATCTAGTCCGCGAAACCAGGTCTGCGCTTGTTATTCGGAAACTTAATTCGAGGGTGCGGCGAACGCGCTGGTAAGGAGGGATAAATTAAAGCGGAATGAAAATTCACGGATTTGACAAAATTAAGAATAATCCTTGGAAAAGTTTTGAATGTGTGTCGAGGCGAATTCAATTAGCTACTTGTCTTAATCTTGACTAGTTTTGTTTCTTTGGGTTGCGGATTTTTGAGAGGTGAGATCACAGATGTCTCAAAGTGAAGAATTTCGAATCGAGCATGACTCGATGGGAGAGGTTCGAGTTCCCAGCTCTGCCAAATGGCAGGCTCAGACACAAAGAGCCGTAGAGAACTTCCCGATTTCAGGTTTGCGCATAAGCAGGTCGCTGATTTGGGCCTTGGCCACTATCAAAGGCGCCGCCGCTAAGCAGAATGCGAAACTTGGAGTAATCGACTCCAAGGTTGCCGATGCGATATATTCTGCGGCGGTTCGCGTGGCGGATGGAGACTTTGACGATCATTTCCCCGTCGATGTGTATCAGACGGGATCCGGGACTTCATCGAATATGAACATGAACGAAGTGCTTTCGACTTTGGCTGGCGAAACGCTGGGCCAAATGGTCAAGCCAAATGATGACACTAATGCTTCTCAGTCATCGAACGACGTCTTCCCTTCGGCAATTCATCTCGCCGCAACGGGTTTGCTAAAAAATACGCTCATACCAGCCCTGAATAATCTAGCTGACGCATTGTCAGCAAAAAGTGAAGAGTTCAGCGATGTGGTTAAGTCTGGACGAACGCACTTGATGGATGCCACTCCAGTTACCCTGGGACAAGAATTTTCAGGATACGCATCCCAGGTCAAATATGGGGTGGAGAGAGTCAATTCGATCCTTGCACGCGTGGGGGAATTGCCACTTGGAGGCACTGCGGTGGGCACCGGGATAAACGCTCCGGCTGAATTTGCCCGAGGTACCATTGAGATTCTGGTTTCTTTGACCGGCCTCCCCCTTTCGGAAGCACGCGACCACTTTGAGGCTCAAAGCGCCAGAG
>JAJYFX010000382.1 GCA_021785315.1 Actinomycetes bacterium
GTTTCGGCTATATCGCCCAAGTCGAAACGTGATTCTTCCATCGCTAGATTGGCATGGAAGTAGACTTGAACCAGCAGATCACCGAGTTCGCCCTTGAACTCCTCGAACCTAGCTTCCTCATTTTCGCGAGTCTCGATTGTCGGTAACTTATCGATCGCATCCACAACTTCATAGCTCTCCTCGATCAAATGAGCGGCGAGCGATTGATGTGTCTGTTCCTTATCCCACGGACATTCATTCCGCAACCGGGCAATAATGTCGTAAAGTTCTATCAGGGCCGGCCCGGGAGCGGCAGGAATTTGCTCGATGTAGATCGTAGTCAAATGGTCGGGCTTCACAACCTTGTCTAGGTCGTTCCAAGCCAGCTCTCTAATCGACTCAGAGGCGGTACCCAGGCGCTGGAGCACTACAGCCTTTGCTTCCATTGGCTCCGGAATCGCCAGCTTGATATCAGACAGGATTTGCTTTGACCAAACCTGGGTAAGGAGGTAGGGCCCGTGATGCAGCTTCGTCAGCGATGGGAAATCCATTGCATCGATCATCGTCACACCGGAGCCAAACGGGTCAATCCCAAGTGCCGACCATACAAGCTCCAGAAACGAAACGCCTGGGATAATCTCAACCAATTCCGGTACTAATTTTCTGAGCAAGTCCACGCTCTTCTCACCTACCAGCGGAGAACCAGGAACTAAATAAAGAATCAATCCTCGTGACTTGCCGGCCAGGGAAATGAGACTCTCTGCCATTTCTTGGTATAGAAGTTCAAAAGAACTCGCTCGGTCGTAAAGTGAGTCAAACGCTGAAAACTTGACAGCGGGGTTCCTGCTTGCAATCTCGGATCGGCCTGAAGCTGCACCCGGATGGACTTCGGTTCTAAATACCACTTCGTCAACGCCAGAGACTAAATCCCAAATACGGCTGTCGATAACAGGAATTTCACCGGGTCCCAGTCCAGCTACGATAATCCTACCCACTCGCTACCCTGCCTTCAGACACCTGGAAAAGTAGTGCCGTATCAGTGGCACCTGCTCTGGAAGATCAAATGCTGGCCTAACCTCCTGATGGCACAAAGAAATTCAGCTTCGCAGGGGCCGGACTGACAAACGGAGCAACGCCTGAGCCGCTCGAGGTTGCAGTAAGTTTACCGTATTGGGCATTGACCGAAACCGCGGAGGACTTGGCGCTCTGACTTAGCAAATTGGTGATCGCGCTTTGGCCTTTGGTGCCGAGTATTGCCCCCCGTATTTGCGGGGTCAACTGGTCAAACGGAAGCGAGCTTCTTGATGTCACCTTGATTATCGACCATCCCGTTGGCAGATGGGTCGGAGGAGCAATCGAGTTGGCCCCAAGATTGACGACAACCTGTGCATATTGGGCGCCAAGCGCTGTAACATAGTCGGAATATGTACCACACCCTACGGCCCCACCATTGGGTGCAGTGTTCGGATCACCGGAATCAGCCTTGGCCAAGGCAGCGAAATTA
This sequence comes from Actinomycetes bacterium, assembly GCA_021785315.1. Next base: position 1,484 of record JAJYFX010000382.1, read on the forward strand.
GCGTTGTTCTGAAGCTGTTGATAGATAGAGTTAGCTTGCGCCTGGGTGCTGACCAGGATTTGGGAAGAACAAATGTTGGCAAACTGGGATGTGTGGGAGTTGTAGTAGTTTTGAAGCGCAGTTAGAGAAATGTCGGCATGAATAAGACGGGCCTCTACAAGATCAAGCGTTGCCGAATCCTTAATGAGCTGTGCCTGATATTCCTTTGAGAACTGCGCAAAGACTGCTGCGCCGCCAAAGGTCTGCTCAGCGTCCACCCTTCCGAGCGCGATATCCTGGGAGGTAAGGTGAATTCCAAGCTTTTTAGCCTCTTGGTCGATCAGAATCATGGATATCCGCCTGTTGAGGACCTCGTCCACAAAGCTCATATCGTAGGTATTGGTACCGCTCCCGAAAACCTGCTGCGACGACTGCAGCTGCTTTACAAAGGGCTTGTTCGAGGTTATGGAATTGATTTCAGACGTAAGTGCTTGTGAGCTGATTTTCGTGCCATTTACAGTCGCTGCCACCGATGCAGATCCGCAACTAGACAGTAATGCGCTAGCACCAAGCAATGCCATTATTTTCGACAATCTCAACTCAAATCCTCCAAACAATCGCCAGCAACTAACACCTTCGGCTAGATCTGACCCTTCTTTTTCAAGCCGCCCAAGACCGGAATCGCTCCCAGTGCGCGACTGGGAACTGAATACGCGCATCAACTGCTTTGCAAAGTTACGAACGCGCCATAGCCGGCCTGTTTATTCAACCAGCTCTTGCAAACTACTGCGCTTTAGAGATCCCCGTCCAATCAACCATCGCTTTCACACCCAATTTGCAGTGAATCCTCTTGATTCAACCCAAACAACAGATGATCGAAAGGGCCCTTAACTACGATAAAAAATAACGTAGTCGATAGTGACTACACTTCTATCAGTTTCTCGAACACGTCCTCAACCGCCAGCATCGGATCGGAGACTTTCGAAATCGGGATTATCAAAGCCCTCTCGGTCTCCTTGTAGATACCCTTGGGAAAAATACGTTTCATCCTCATAGATAGTGACGCCTTCAAATCAACAGGGGTCAGCCTAACGAACGGACTGACCAGAGACGATTTGCCCATGCCCGATACCGTCACCTCCTTGATCTGTGCCCGTATGGCACGGGCTCTTATCTTAGCTAAGCGCAGCAGTGATTTGGTCTCACCCGGAAGAGGACCAAACCTGTCCTCCCATTCCTGTGCTACTAGATCCACGTCATCACTACTCGCGCACATCGAAAGCCGCCGATACGCTTCGAGGCGAAGATCTGTCCTCGAAATGTATGCGTCTGGAATTACTGCTCCTACCGGTATCTCTATCTTGATCTCGGGTAGGGCGGGCTCTACCTCA
>JAJYFX010000383.1 GCA_021785315.1 Actinomycetes bacterium
GACTTTCGATCCTTAGCGAAGCTATCGCCATGCTGGTTTGGGGCACCATACCCATAACATTTTCGGGACTCGCTGGTCACGATTTTGTGATTTTTGGCGCCTTCATCCAGCGCCAGTATCTAATAGTCGTCATTGTCTCCCTTGTGGTCTTTGTTGCCCTGCTCTATGGATTTGGGCGTACCTATTTTGGAAAAGCCATGAGTGCATGCGCATCCAATTCCTATGCCGCTCGGTTGTCTGGCATCAATGTGAAAAAAATGGGTCTGATTGCATTCACGCTTGGTGGCGCGCTTGGCGGGCTCGGCGGGGTGCTGGTGACGCCTCTGTCGCCAATTACTTATAGCGGAGACGTTTCGCTGGCTATCACGGGTTTTGCGGCGGCAATCGTAGGGGGACTAACCAGTCCTGGGTTGGCTGTAGTGGGAGGACTCGTATTTGGCATTGCCGAGCAGTTTGTAGCCGGTTACTGGTCACCGTCGAATGAGACAGCCGTAGCGCTGGCTTTGCTGATCGTACTTTTGCTTTGGCAGGCGAAGCGGGCGCCCGTTGGAGGCTTGGAGTGAGTATGGGTGCGAGTCGAAAAATCCCTATTTATGCGGTTGTGGCGGCGGGCGTAATTACTCTCGTGCTTCCGCTAATGCTTTCTTCCACCAACACTGAAATCTATGTCACAATAGGGTTGTACACCATTGTGGTAGCCGGATTGTCGCTGCTGATGGGTTTTGCCGGACAAGTCTCATTGGGGCAAGCCGCTTTTTACGGAGTCGGCTCATACACTGCGGCAATCATGGCTTTGCACGGCTGGTCTCCGTTGCTGGCGCTAATCGCGGCGCCGATCGCCACTGCGATTTTGGCGTTTCTCGTCGGCGTGCCGCTCCTTAGATTAAAAGGTCACGCGCTTGCCTTTGGGACACTTGCGTTCCAGTTGATCTTTCTCGCGGTCATTCCAGAGACCGCATCTTTGACCGGAGGTTCCATTGGCCTGAGCGCTATTCCGAGTCTTCGGATTGGGCCTTTGGCGATAAGTTCGGGACGAGATTACGCGTATTTGGTGTGGATTGTCGTCGTGGCAACTCTGATCATTGCCAGAAACATAACCCGTTCGCGGCCTGGAAGGGGACTCCGGGCGATGGCGGCGAGCGTTTCCGGGGCCTCTGCCACCGGAGTTGAGGTGGAACGCTATAAATTGAAAGACTTCACGCTATCCGCCGCATTTGCTGGCATAGCCGGCGGAATCTACGTTTTCTTCATTGGTTATGTATCGCCTGATGCCTTTCCAGTTGTTCTGTCGATCGAATTCGTGATCATGGTTGTGGTCGGCGGCATTGGAACCGTATCGGGGGCTTTTGTCGGCGCGGCCCTAATAACTGTGGTATCGCAGCTGCTCACATCATTGGGAACGAGCCCGTCACTGCCTCCCCAACTTCCTACCGTGTTGTCTCTGGGGGTTTATGCGGTTATTTTAATAGTTATTCTCCGTCTGCTACCGTCAGGTCTTGTGGGAGCTTTCAGCAGATTATGGAAGAAAGCTCAGTCAGCTTCACCTAATTCGAATGTCGAAGGAGACGGCACCGAAGACGTTATATCTGCGACGGGCAGTGGGGAGCCTGATGAGCTTACCCTTGCAGATGAGGTTTGATCTGCGAGGGTCTCAGGGACGAAACAGCTGGTCGGGTGCATCGAGTCTTCGCGGCAACGGCTAGATCGGAAGGCTGGCCAAGACTAAGGTCCTAAGTTGGGCTCGTAGGGGAGCACTCACCGAGGTTGTCGGACCGCGAGCAAAACTGAAAGCAAACTACAATAAAGTAATGGGAAAAGGTTTTACACTTCTAAGCGTTCACGCGCATCCAGACGACGAATCATCTAAAGGTCCTGCAACTGTCGCAAAACTCCGAGATCGAGGTATCCGCAGCGTTTTGGTTACCTGTACTGGCGGCGAAGAGGGCGATATCAACAACCCAGCGATGGATAGGCCCGGGGTCAAGGAAAACCTCGCCCAGATTCGCAGGGATGAGCTCGACAAAGCTATAGGCATCATAGGTTACGCCAAGCTCTACCTCCTGGGCTACAAGGATTCCGGAATGCCCGGGTCTCCGGCAAACGCAAATTCTGAGTCATTCGCTCAGGCTCCGTTGGAGGAAGCAGGAGACAAGCTCATCGAAATTATTCGCAGAGAGAAGCCTCAAGTAATGGTCACATACCATGAGGACCAATCTGGCTATCCGCACCCGGATCACCTGAAGGTTCATGACGTGTCTGTCTATGCATTCGATCGGTGCGGCGATCCAAATTACAAGTTGCAACTGGGTTCGCCTCATCAGATATCGAAACTCTACTACAGCGCTTGGGCCTCCAGAAGGGCCAGGGCTTTTCATGAGAAGTTCCTCGAGCTCGGTCTCAAGTCTCCGTTTTCTGAAGAACGACTAAGCCGGCCTGGAAATGACGAGGAAATCACTACCAGAGTCGACGTGAGAGGCTATTACAGGATAAGAAAGGATGCGCTGCTTGCGCACGCCACGCAAATTGATCCGCTCTCAAACTTTTGGTTTGGATTGCCGGACGATTTGTCGGAGGATCTTTGGCCCTATGAAGACTATATTCTCGCCCGCTCCAGCCTAGGAGGGGGCAAAGTCTCAGATGAATTTGAAACTGATCTCTTCGCGGGCTTAATCGATGGCAATTAGCCGGCAACGCCTTTTCGAGGCCTCTAAAGATGTAACATCTGATTTGATCAAGTTGTACTACGCAGGAGTGTGGCGATGGCAAAGTGGCTAAGTGCCGAATGGATGGATGAGTATGCCAAGATGGCTGAATCACAGCCTTCGCGTCCGGGTGCCACGGCGACAATTCAAT
>JAJYFX010000023.1 GCA_021785315.1 Actinomycetes bacterium
TGGAGAAGAGGTCCATCACGAAATAGAGGTAGTAGAACACCCCTACGACAGGGCCGGCCAGCCAGCTGATATCGGTTACCCATATATCTAGTGGTGCGCTTGCCAAATGTGACGGCGGATGACGCCTCACTGATGCCTTGGCACGTCCACGTCTTTGGTTCTCCTTGTGGTCACGCAGCACACGATGAAAGGTTGACTCGGAAGCTAGATATTTGTCCATGTCTGCAAAGGCTGGCACTATCCGGCCAGGTGGTAGCGAGGAATATTCATCCTGATGGCATACATCTAATACTTGTTGCCTTTCAGCATTGCGAATGACGAAGCTTGGCTTTAGGACATTCGACCACCACTCCAGATCCCTTGAGGATCACAGCAGCAGCGGCTTCAGTTATCGAGCTTATTGCTGTTCCATCATCGGCAAAAGTATTTTCTAGCCAGGAAGCTTTTATCAGATACGTATTGGATGGATCCACATGCGGGGGACATCAGTTGGCGCAAAATTCCTTCCCGAATGATTCGTTCGCCAACCTGGGTTCTTCAATAGGGTTCCTGGAAGGTGTGCCTTCGGTTCTGTTGCGTTCTGATGGGGTAAAACATTGAACAACGTTCGGGGAGGATGATTAAGCGGGCGGTAGACGCTTCGAAGATGACTCCGCCGCCATCTCGTTCTGGTAGGCGACGAGCTTTGCAGTTAAAGAGAGGTCTGATATCGATAAAATTCGTATGGCCAGAAGTCCTGCATTTTTGGCATTGTCAATCGCCACGGTCGCGACTGGTATCCCTCCAGGCATTTGCACAATAGAAAGCAGAGAATCGAGCCCATCGAGCTTTTTCAAGGCCACTGGAACGCCGATGACCGGAATCGTAGTGACTGAAGCCAGCATTCCGGGAAGATGAGCCGCCCCCCCGGCTCCAGCAATTATGACTCTTAATCCATTTCCATATGCGTCAGATCCGTATGTCAACATCTTCTGGGGAGTTCTATGAGCTGAGACCACTCGCAGCTCATATTCGATTCCAAAGGAGTCAAGGATCTGAGCTGCGGGGGCCATGACGGGATAATCTGAATCAGACCCCATGACGATTCCAACGATTGCCGCCATTCAAAGCTCCTAATTTAGCTCAATCCTCAAATACTTCGAGGCCAGATAGACGATCCACCGTTTGTCGCGCGCGGCTCAGTGCTTCCTCTACTGAATTGGCCGTGACTGTCACATGGCCTATCTTACGGTCTTTGCGCGCAGATTTTGAATAAAGATGTATCGAGGCGCCCTCGATTTCTAGAGCGTGCGGGACGTGGGGGGCTATGTTTTGGCTGTTTGAATTGGCTATCAGATTAACAGTCGCTGCGGCTGGAACTCTAAGCGCCGTCGATCCAAGTGGTAGGCCAAGTACGGCCCGCAGATGATTCTCGAACTGAGAGGTTACGTTCGCCTCAATCGTTATGTGTCCGGTGTTGTGGGGCCGGGGCGCGAGTTCATTTACCATTAGTTGTCCATTTAAGATGAAGAACTCTACAGCCAACACCCCAACAACGTCGAGATCATTGGCCATATTCTCAGCAATACGCTGTGCTTCTTCAGATATATGAAGCGGGAAGCCGCCAGGTGACGTGACCTCTCGGCACATCCCTTCGAGCTGAACCGTTTTTACCATCGGATATGTCACGCACTCTCCAGTGGTGGAACGTATGGCGATCACTGAACCTTCAGCCTCAAGTTCCAGTTTTGGTTCGACCACGAACGGCAGATGTGCACTCAAACTGTTGAATACGGCGATTGTTTCAGCTTCATCGTCGACCCAGAACACTCCTCTGCCGTCGTAACCCCCCGTAGAAGGTTTGATTACTATTGGCCACCCAACGCGGTCACCAAAAGAGGTGGTCTCCGCCACTGTATTGCATACCTGGAATGGAGGTAGCGAATGGCCCAATTGGCTGAGACGATGCCTTTGGTTTGCTTTATTGGCAGACAATTCAAGGGTTGTGGCTGTTGGAAGCATCAGGCACCCGCGTTTTTCGAGTTCCCGGACTATGTTCGGTGAAACCAGCTCGTGATCAAAGGTGACTACGTCACATTTTTGGGCGAAGTGGTAAATCTCTGGAGGAGTCCACGATTCAGATGAAGCTCGCGTGATATCCCGAAAATATTTTGGGGCGGCTTCGTCAGTGGCGGCGGCGAATAAATGTGCGTCAATCCCAAGCGAGATAGCGCTTTGGTAAAGCATCTGAGCCAACTGGCCGCCTCCGATTATTCCAACCGTCGGAAGTTTGGTGAGTTTGTTCCAATCAATTGTTTTGGGAGCCGGCTTGGAGTGATTGTCTGAATCTTGCGTTCGTTTTTCCTGTTGTATGCTCATTGTCCTCTGGTCTGTCGGAGTGTACTGTTGGCTAACTAACACTTTAGTCCTAGTGGTGTTGAAAATCGCATTTCAGGGTCGTGGCTAGACACTGTCTTGCCTAAAAAATTACTGCGCTCAGTTCGGGAACGGAATTTCGTGCAATACCAACGGCCTTTTCCCAGCCCTCTCTCGATGCGGCAAGGTTGCGTTCGAATGACGTTTGTGGCTCAATCGTGGTTCGGGGAGTCGTTAGTTCGCCAATTTGGCTGATATTGGCAATGTTGCCTAGCGCTAGATGCGCTGCCAAACCTGCACCCACAGTTGTCGCCTCGCGGGTTGGTGACAGTTTGAGAAGTTTTTGAGAGAAGTTGGCTAGATGCTGGAGAAAGAACAGATTTTGTGTCATTCCTCCGTCGACGCTTAAATGCTCAAGGCTAGTATTCCCGTCGGCCTCGATTGCCCGGATGAGGTCAGCGCCTACGTGAGCAATTCCCGACAATACGGCGTTGGCAAGTTCGAATTTGGTGGTGGCATGCGTGATATTGGCGAATGCGCCCAGTGCTCCGAAATCCCACGTAGGTGTTGCCATGCCAGTCAAGGCGGGTACGAAGATTTCGGTTGACCCTTGCCTGGATCGTCTCGCAATTTCTTCCAAATGCCCAGGACTGTCAGCAAGCCCGAGGTTGCGGCATGCAAACTCAACCGCCGAGCCGGCATGGAGTCCTATGGCTTCGAGCCCAAAGAGGATCTCTGTGCCTTGCGAGCGTGCAACTATGGGGAAGGTGCCGTTGGGAAGCCGGTTCGTCGAGCTGGGGCCGGTATTTCCAGTTACGATGTCCACCATGGCTCCGGTCCCGAAAGTCGCCTTTGCCTGCCCAACTCGCGTTATTCCCTGTCCAAGCATTGACGCCTGTTGATCGCCGAGAATCGCCATCAATGGCAGTTTTATATCCCCGATAATGGCTTCGCCGAAAAAGCCGATGGATTGCTGTATGCGTGGAAGGCTAACTTCAGGAATATTGAGTTTGGCCAAGACGGCGTCATCGTAGCGGGTCGCATTTGGCTCCACCAAGCCGGACATTGCTGCATTCGTATGTTCGGTTTTGAAGTCCCCCGTGAGACGAAATGTCAGCCAGGCGTCAATGGTTCCTCCCATCAGGCCTCTAGTGCGATCCTTATCGAACAGGTCCATCATCAGGGCAATTTTCGAGGCGCTCTGATTTGGAGATATTGAGATTCCCGGCGCCTTGATGGCCAAGCACATGGGGGCCGTTCTAATGTCCTGCCAACTTTGTCCCGGGCAGATCGGCTTCTTTGAGGCTGGGTCGAATACAACTGTGGATGCACGCTGGTTTGTAATGGCAATGGCGGAGCAATCTCTAGCCGCAAGGAGCTGAGCGAGAAGACTGGCACAGTTTTGATACAACTCCTCTGCGTCGAATTCCACAAAACCCCTGGTAGGGGAGACGGTGGTGAATTTGTTGCGAAACTGTGAAGTAATCAAGCCTTCAGAGTTGACGGCGGATGCCCGAATATTGGAGGTTCCAATGTCTAGTACCGCAACGCTGGGCTCTATTCGCTGTCTTGCCATATCCTGCCTTTGCAAAAGGTACGCGGAGCGCATTTGCCCGTATTAGATAGATATTACGTTGCAGAATGACGTCGCAGCAATAATCGTCGCATTGAGAAATATCATTCGGCGGGTTGCTATTGCAAGCGGTGGCAGGGGAGAGGTAAGTTACTTTTGTCGAGGTTTGCATTTGCAGTCGACTGCGGTCTGCTCCGTTGTGCTTATTAAATTCAAAGAACAATGATTTTCTTTTGCTAGTCGATGGTAATTGCAAATCATTAGCTATAGAATATAACGTGATGAAAAGCCCTGAAGAGTTGGTCAAGAATTTTCGTGCGCACGGGAGAAAGGTCACTCCTCAGCGTGAGAAGATCTTTCAGATTCTCCAGGGAAACCAATCTCATCCAACCGCGGAAGCGGTCTACGTGGAGTTGGTGAGAGAGATGCCGACCGTCTCGCTCAAGACGGTGTATCAGACGTTGCATGAGCTAGTTGACATGGGCGAGATTTCACCTTTGGATCTCGGCACGGGGTCAGCGAGGTTTGATCCTAATCAATCACCGCACCATCATTTGGTATGCACGAGGTGCCACTTGGTTAAGGACCTCTATTTGGAGGTTGATGATATCCAAATACCAAGCGAGCAGTTGGAAGGTTTTGAAGCGGGAGTAGCGGAAATAACCTTCAGAGGTCTTTGCCCACAGTGCAGGGCTGAGATCTTTGATCAGTCATAATCAGGTTGCTGGTCGCCCCACCCGGCAGGGATCTATTAGGTCAATTGGTAAATCAATTGGAATTAGAGAACAAGGAGATAATAATGGCAGAGCTAAAGACTTCCAAGACGGCGGAAAATCTCAAAGAAGCATTTGCTGGAGAGAGTCAGGCGAATCGTCGCTACCTCTACTTTGCCCAGAAGGCTGACGTGGAGGGTTACCCGGATGTTGCCGCGTTGTTCAGGTCGGTTGCAGAAGGTGAGACCGGACATGCATTCGGGCATTTTGATTTTCTGGCAGACGGCGTGGGAGATCCTGTAACTGGTGTCCCTGTTGGTAGCTCGGAAGATAATTTGAAGTCCGCAATCGAGGGAGAGACCTACGAATATACCGAGATGTATCCTGGTTTCGCGCGTACCGCGAGAGACGAAGGGTTTTCAGAGATAGCCGAGTGGTTTGAAACGCTGGCACGGGCCGAGAAGAGCCATGCCGGACGCTTTACGCAGGGTCTCGAATCTATTTCATAGCTGAGTTCGCAATCCGAATACTGAAGCTCGCCAGGGTCTGGGGTTACAGAGTGGTTGTGCGGCATAATACCGTGCAACCACTGAGCTGCCCTGGGCTGATCTGCGAGAGTTGGGAACGATAGCGCTAACGGCTTAGCCACTGTGTGCTTTACGAGAACTTATCTGATGTACCCAAATGAAGTGTTGACGCTGCACCGATTTTATAGTTTGCCGACATCCATGCCGACGACCGCGTGAGCCAATCGGCCTTTTCCTTTGTTACCCACGGGTTTGCTAGGTATCGGTGCTTTGCCTGAGTTGGCCGCTGTGAAAGCGGGAACGGGGAACCTTTGCCGGCTTGACAGCCCCGAGAACACCCACCGCCTTATTGCAATGAGATGCCTGGACCCGACAGGCATTCCCAGACTCGCATGACTTCAGACTTTCGAACCGCGCGGTACGGACTCCCATGCCGAGTGGTGTGGCAGGGCCGCAGCCGTTATACTGCCCCTATGTCGATCAGAAACTGACAAGTTAGGAGAGGCATGGCTACTGCGTACGAACCAACTCACCCCTTATACTTCGACGAGTCAGATTTACGTTCAGAGTTGACGCGAGTATTCGATCTATGTCATGGCTGTAGACTTTGCCTGCACCTGTGTCCTTCGTTTCCAACCATGTTCAATTCAATTGATGCCAGGGATGGATACGTGGCGGGATTGACTGCACAGGAGCAGGACCAGGTAGTTGACGAGTGTTATCAGTGCAAGCTGTGCTACCTGAAATGTCCCTACGTACCTCCGCACGAGTGGGAACTGGACTTTCCGCGTCTGATGATGCGGGCTAATGCTGTCAAGGTGCGAAACAATCATCAATCCGTTAGCGAGAAACTGGCAGACCAGCTTCTTAGTCGTACCGATCTGCTTGGAGGTACATCGGTAAGAATGTCCGCACTGGCAAACAGGGCGTTGTCCACCAACAGCACCATGGTAAGAAAAACCATGGAGAAAGTGATGGGAATAGCGGCTGAGCGGGTGCTCCCTCCGTATGCAAAGCAGCGCTTCTCTGCCTGGTATAAGAATCGCGTCAAGCCGTTTATAGAAAATCGTCGCGTCAAAGCGACGATTTATCCGACATGTTTCATCGAATACCAGAATCCCAAAATTGGCAAGGATTTGGTCGCCGTTTACGAAAAAAACGGGATTGAGTGCTCGCTGCCTGATGGAGTTAAATGCTGCGGCGCTCCCTGGTTGCACAGTGGAAATGTCGACCAGTTCAAAAAGGTAGCCGAGAAGAATGTGACGGCGTTGGTTAGTCAAGCTCGGCAAGGGAATCCAATTATCGTGGCCCAGCCCACATGCGCCTACGTGATCAAACGAGATTATCCCCTGTACTTGCAGACTAATGAGGCCACGGATGTGGCGGGCGCCACCTACGATTCATCCGAATACCTTATGTACCTGCATAAAAATGGGGGCGGCATCAACCTGGATTTGAAAGGTGTTGTGCCTGAGTCGGTTACCTATCACATTCCATGCCACATGCAGGCACTAAGCGTAGGCTTTAAAAGCCGCGATCTGTTGAAACTAATTGGCATCAAAGTGGAAATAGTTAACAAGTGTTCGGGAATTGATGGTACCTGGGGTTATCGCAAAGAAAACTATGAGCTTTCGAAAAAAGTGGCCAGCGGATTGGTGAAGGCAATTGAAAAGAGCAATGGCGAGGTCATGTCTGGCGACTGTCATCTGGCGAACACGGCAATAACCGAAGAAACAGGTCGCGGGGTGTACCATCCGATTCAGATTGTCGCTCGGGCTTACGGAATCGATGAGGAGGAATAATGGCCAAACTGAATTTGGGCGACATAGTTGATCTCCGCGAATACGAGCGGGAGCGCGATGACTACCGGCGTTCCATAATTGCGTTAAAGGCTATCCGCCGGATATCGCTTGGAAACTTCGTGACGGTCGTCTTCGAGAACCGAGAAACAGTTAGATTTCAAATTCAGGAAATGGCTCGAGCAGAGAAGATGTTGCAAGACACCGAAATCGAAACCGAACTTGCAATATATAATCCGCTGATTCCAGATAAAGGCGAGCTCAAGGCTACCTTGTTTCTGGAGCTCACTTCGACGGAGATGCTTGAAGAATGGTTGACGAAGCTGGTCGGCATTGAATCTTCGCTTTACCTCGAAGTGGGATTAGGCGACGCAACTAAGCGGCTGGCATCGAGGCCCGAAAAGGTGCATGGATCGCAACTGACAAGGGACGATGTCACCGCTTCGGTTCACTATATCGAATGGAGCCTGGACGAGTTCGAGCAGGATTGGCTGAAGAGCGGGCCTGCCTTTTTAGGGGTTGACCATCCAAATTACAAGGCGAGGGAAGAGCTTTCCAAAGCTACGCTCGAATCGCTTGTCTCTGACTGGGTCTGAAGGAGATGATAGGTTGGCCTTGTTTGGAGAATCTGGATTATTAGTGCAGTATATTTACTGCCCGAGCCCCGACTAGAACCACCGTTATCACGGATACCATCGATTGAGCCAGCCTCAGAAACTTGGCCATCGGAGTTAGAGGCATGGTGTCGGTGGGGCTGAAAGCAAGCGCATTGGTGAACGACACGTATAGATAGTCAAAAAAAGTGGGTACCCACTTTCCATTTGTTGTCTTGGGTGTCGACATTTGGGGAAATAGAAAGTCGGGATTTCTTCGCAGGTTTGAGCACTGCGCGTAAGGGCCTCCCCGGTCGAGCTCCCAAATCCACAGGGCGAATACCATCACATTGGTGAGCCAAATGCCCCCGGCTGCATGGAGCAAGGTGCGGCCGCTGGTACTGCCTCCGGTGACAAGGCGATATATGAGCAACGCGAGATTTGAGACATTTGCAAGGTTTACAAGTCCAATTAGGCCAGCGATAACCATCTGAAATTGCGAGATTCCCTGGTGATCTTCATCGGATTTGAAATCGCCAATGGGATCAGCAACAACAGCTCCATAATTGGCAGGATATAACGCGGTCCAACTATGAGCCCTTTGGGGAGAAGGCTATAGAGAATTGCGGCGAGCAGAATCGTTGTCAGCGCGGGCAGCCTGTGCTCTTGTTCTGAGCGGAATCCGAATTCGGGAGTCTCGGGAGGTACCTGGGATTCTGATTGCAGTTTTCCATATTAGCAGCTGAGAAGGTTTTGAAATGGCTCGCCATGGGAGGTGATATTCAGGTCCAGCACCGATTTGGCAATATTGGTTTCAAGCATCGTCTGAGGTCTTCGACGATGAAGGAACCTTTAGGTTCGGTCTGCTCATCCATCGGTATCTCTGTCGTTACAGCGGATTTACGCGTTAGAAATTTCTGTTGCCTTTATTGAATGGGGCCGGTCTTCGGGCCAGCTGCATTCTTTAACTGCAGAAAGATTTCAATAATTTCAGCATGTTGTGATTGTGCATGACACTGCAAAAGAGCCATCGGGATACTGCAAAAGGCTGGTTTTGAATTTGCGATACGATGCAGTGTCGATCGAATAGCAACAAGTGAGTATCCTTTTATACAGTGATTATACAAGATATAGCTGGTCTCGAAGAATTTCCCGGATGGTCCGATATCCTGTCGCACCTTTTTCACCGCAGGGATCTGGGGTTTAACCTTTCGCGCCTGGCGCTGATCGAAATACTTTCAGGCGAGACTTCGATGGCTCACGCGGCCGCGTTCGTTGCAGCGCTGAGAACCAAGGGTGAAACTGTAGACGAAGTTTCTGGCATGGCTTCTGCGATGCTGGAGTTTGCTACCACGGTTGACGTAGATCCTTACCTAGTGGATACCTGCGGAACCGGCGGTGACAGGGCAGGGACGATTAACGTCTCGACTATGGCGGCATTGATCGTCGCCGGTGCCGGTGTGAAAGTCTGCAAACACGGAGGTAGGGCGTCTTCGTCCAAGGCTGGTTCGGCGGATGTTCTCGAATCTCTTGGAGTCAAGGTCGATGTAGGGCCTTCGCTGGTGGCCGAGTGCATCGAAAAGGCCAACATTGGATTCTGTTTTGCGGCCAAGTTCCATCCTGCGATGGCCAATGTAGCGGCGCTCAGGCGTGAGCTGGGTGTCCCCACCGTTTTCAATTTCCTTGGCCCATTGGTGAATCCTGCTAGGGCAAAATATCAAGTTATCGGAGTTTCTGATCCTGCAATGGCCGAAATAATGGTCCACGTGCTTGCCAATCAGGGCTCAGAACGGGCGATGGTTGTTTACGGGGAGGATGGTCTCGACGAGATTTCAACCACCGCTCCCTCGAATATTTTGGAGCTGTCCCGAGACGGCGATGGTAATGCAGTGTTCAGTCGCTACAAACTCGATCCGACCGAGTTTGGCTTCCCGCTGACCACTATGGACGAACTTCGCGGAGGAGAGGCCAAGGAGAACGCGCTGATAGTTCGTGAAGTGCTCGAGGGCAAGGATGGCCCAAAGGCTGACATTGCTCTCCTTAATGCCGGAGCGGCTCTCTATGTCTGCGGAGCAGCACGGTCCATCAGCGAAGGGGTGACTTCCGCGCGGCAATCGATTGCATCGGGCGCAGCTCTTCGCGCCTTGGAAGGGCTGGTTTCGCAGTCTCAAATATAAAGAGCTTTACCGTGACTGCCAAATGGTGGGCTTCGCAGGCTGATCTAGGCCGTGGCGTCACTGGTGAGCTGCGGTATGGCGATTCATGCTGCTGGAGTATCGAATGGCTTGACTATCCTGATTGAGGCATCGAACTCAAATATGTTCCTAATTGCTGCTATAAAAGTTTTCGCTGCTCGGCTAGTCTCGATTCTGTGAATATGACAAGATATCGTTGTGCAGCATGCGGAAACGTCACGAGATTTGATGTGACTGTTAGCAAAAAGACTAAGTCGTTTTATCATTTCAGCATCGGCGGGGACTTGCGCGTCGAAAGCGAGGAGGTCCTCGCAGAAACCGTTGACGAGGTTACGTGCAGGTGGTGTGGTCATTCCAAGTCTATCGAAATGATTGAGGACCCGAATTAAATAGGTCTGGACCCGTTGGAACCTCCACCCGAATTATCCTTTTTTGCCCGGGCATTGGTTCAACAGGCGAAGGAAGCGTTTTGAATACAGGTCGCTGGAATGAGCAACTTCTGGGAAGTGCGAAACTTGATTACATGCCAAGCAGATTTGTTCCAGCGATAAGCTGGTTTCAGAGATTGATGCAGGACCTTTGCGAAGCGGTCATAAAGTGAGAGAAACAATGCAATGCGATAGTTGCGCAAATTCGTCACTGTCGGGCAGCCAGCTAACGATCGTTGGAGCAAGCCGACGGTGATTTTAGTAGATCAGGCCATTTGGCCTCATAAAGGTAAAAGGTGGGCGCACCTAATCTCTGACTCGTCATATGAAGAGCTTCATCGATTCGCAGAAAATCTTGGACTCAACAGGAACATGTTCCAAAAGGATCACTACGATATTCATCGCGAGTTGCGAGAGCGAGCGATAGCTCTGGGGGCAGAGCCAGTTGATTTTCGAGAGCTTTCGCGGGCCCTCCAGCGCGCCGGGCTGAGGGTTCGCTGAACCAAGGCTAGTTGCGCGCGTGGTTCAGAAGTAGAACCTGAAGGTTCGGTTAACGTCCGCGGTTTTTCTTATGTGCCCATGGTCCGCGAGCGAGTCCTAGGCTGAAGTCTTAGATTTATATGTCGAGCTTGGAGAGGTAATGGTCAAGCACCTGCTGGTAACGAATGATTTCCCGCCAAAGGTCGGTGGAATTCAAAATTACCTATACGAACTATGGCGCAGGCTTGATCCCAATAGCTTTGTCGTAGTAACTACAGCTCATTCCAATGCAGATGGATTTGACGCCCAACAAGAATTT
>JAJYFX010000024.1 GCA_021785315.1 Actinomycetes bacterium
ATCTGCTGGATGGTCCTTTGGCCAAAACTAAGGGGACAACCTCCAAGCGCGGAGCGTTTTTCGACTCGTTTTCCGATCGGGTTTCCGACCTGTTTCTCTTCGGTGGCTTGGGGTGGTATTTCCTTCATTCAGGCAGGCCAGACCTTTCAGCACTGCCTTTCGGGATTTACGGCGCCGCTTCATTGATTTCTTACCAGCGGGCGAAGGCCGAGTCGCTAGGTTTCAGCGCCAAGGGCGGAATCATGGAACGTGGCGAGCGGATCTTCGCTTTGGCCGCAGGACTTTTGTTTTCGCCTGTCTTGGTGGCGATTTTATGGATAACACTTGTTCTGAGTGTGGTGACGGTTTTACAGCGGTTTTTGAAGATATGGAGTCAGGCTTCTGCGTCCGTTGTCAGTTCGCCCAGGCGCTTCAGAAAAGAGCACGAGCCTCCTGTCAGGCGTCAATTCCAGAGGTCTGATTTCTTCCGTACCGCAGGAGCCAGACGCTTGTCTCATCCTCGCCGGCGCTCTGGGGCGTCTTCCGCTTCCTCATCCTTCTCCCGATGGCTGGAGCACAGAGGTGCGCGAAGTTTCGGGGACCCTGAGAACTAACCTGAATCTGTCCCAGCCGCGAAGCTGGAGATATTTTAGAGCTCATGACTTCTCCACCAGGAGATATCGCAGGATTGCGGATTGATGCCCATGATGGACTTTTTCACGCCGATTGATTATCGTTGGTTTGGTTGCCGGAAGTGTTCGAGATTTGAGGCGGTCTTTTGGTCGAGTTGGGTGAAATGACGAAGCTAAACCTTAGAGATCTTTGGGGTCGAGATCGGTTTGTCGTTGCGCGATATAAATTTGCTTCGAGATTCCTAGCTTTCGTGTCTCCCTCGTTCGATACCGGGTTCGCGTATGGCTTCGGCTTGCTGGCATTTGTGTTTTCCCCAAAAAAACGCCAACTTGTGATGGACAACCTTTTGCGGGCTTCGCATCCAAAGCAAGGTTGGCTGGGTCGCAACAAGCTCGCTCTCCAGGGTTATTTTTCATATGCGCGGTACTGGGTGGAGGCACTTGCTTTAGGTGAACTGACCCGCCGAGATCTCAGCGCAAGGATGAGCATTTATGGATTTGAGCATTTTTATAAGGCCATAGGTCAGGGCAAGGGCGTAATTTTTACTACTCCGCATTTGGGAAATTGGGACTTTGGTGCGGCCTGGCTAGGTTCGGGAGGATATCCCATAACAGCAGTGGTGGAGGAGCTTGAACCTCGCGAACTGTTTGAGTGGTTCGCAAGTCATAGGGTCAGCTTCGGAGTCAGTGCGATCCCTGCAACGGCCACAGCCTTCGGCGAACTTGCCAAGGCGTTATCCAGAGGCGAGGTTGTTGCCCTGGTCGCTGATAGGGATATTTCCGGCTCTGGGATCCAAATGCCCTTTTTTGGCGAGGTGACTTCAATTCCGCAAGGTGTTGCGCTCCTCTCAATACGTACCGGCGCGCCGATAATCACTGCCGCCGTCTACCTTCTGCCGGGCGGCGGCCATTTCGCGCTGGTCACTGACCCAATAACTGTAGAGAGATCGGACTCCTTGCGAAAGGATGTCGAATGCCTTACCGGAAGGATTGTTGAGCGTTATGAACGGCTGATTCGCGCAGATCCTGTTCAGTGGCACCTTTTCCAGCCCAACTGGCCTTCTCAGTTGTAAAGGTAGTGATGGGGCTCTACCATGTAATTCAATCTGGTGGCAAAGTCGGATGGAGCGGTCGATAAGTGAAAATAGCTGAACTATGCCCCTATAGTCTTTCGGTCCCAGGCGGCGTTCAAGGTCAGGCAACAGCTCTGACCCGGGCTATGCGTCGGCTGGGACATGAAGTGGACATAATCGCACCATCGGATGAACTGCCCGCCACGGAGTCGTTTCGAAACATCGGCCCTTCGATCAGAATTCCTGCCAACGGTTCTCGGGCGCCGGTTGGCATATCTCCAGCAGCTCTTGCTCGGACTGCTTCCATGATTCGTGATGGAAGTTATGACATCGTTCATATCCACGAGCCATTTGCCCCGGGCCCATCTTTAGTAGGTTTGATAGCCTCAAAAGTTCCGGTAGCTGGGACGTTTCACCGTCATGGGGTTACAATTCCATATAAAGTCCTCGGCTGGGCGTTGTCGGGTTTTGGAAGCCGGCTCCAGGCGCGTTTTGCCGTGTCTGTGGACGCGATGCTTACCGCAAGGAGCGTATTTGGAGGGCATTACCAGGTAGTTGGTAACGGTGTTGACCTGCAGGCCTTTGATGTCTCCCCTGTTTGGCCTAAGGAGAACCCAACGGTTTTATTCATCGGACGTCATGAGCACCGAAAGGGGTTGGAGGTGCTCATTGAAGCTTTCATAGGTATAAACGAGCCGGAGCTGACATGTTGGATTGCTGGCGACGGACCTCAAACTCCTTATCTGCGCACCATCACGGCAAGGGATCCCAGGATCGTGTGGCTGGGCAGGATTTCCGATGCTGAAGCGATGGCGAGGATGAAGGCTGCCGATGTCGTGTGCGCACCTTCGCTTTATGGTGAGTCGTTTGGAGTGGTGCTCCTAGAGGGAATGGCGGCCGGGTCGCTGGTTGTGGCAACCGATATTGCCGGCTACCGCGGAGTGGCGCGAGATAATGTGGAGGCGATCTTGGTTCCCCCAAATGAAGTGGTGCTGCTGCGCCAAGCGCTAATAAGGGCTTTTAGCGACAGCGGGTTAGCTGACAACCTGCGTACCAATGGGCGCAAGAGGGCCCTCGAATTTTCCATTGAGAATCTCGCGAAGGTATATTTAGACAGCTTTGCTACTTTGATCGCATGAATGTCTTCTAGAATCGACTTCCATGCCTAGGACATCCACTCGCGCTCAAATTTGGGGAGACGTGCAACAGTTTGATACCCGTCGAGCTGTGGCGCAGGTGGTTTTTTACTATTTGCTCTTCGTTGTGGTTACGGGGGCTGTGGCCTCGATAATAATTTCGCAGATACTAAGAGTTATCCACGCGTCAGATGGATTTCATTGGGCTGTCATAATCGGGTTTGGGGTTCCCTTAGTTGCTGCGTTGTTTGCTGGATTTCGTGCTGCCTCGAATGGGGCGAGAGGCCTTGAGCTTCATAGATTGTCGATGGACACGGCTCCGGGGCTGATGAATATAACCGAAGGCTTGTGTCTGACAATGGGAATTGATATGCCGAGGGTACTCGAGCTCAAAGAGCCTCAGATAAATATTGCAGCATTTTCCGTAGGCAATACCCGTTCGGTACTTGTGGTGACTTCAGGAGCCTTGGAGGCATTCTCCAGGCTGGAGTTTGAAGGTTTGATTGCCAGGGAATTGGTAAGGGCCCGGTCAGGTCAGATATTTTTTGAAGCCCGCATAAGAGCTCTTCAAAAACTTGTGGCACCTTTGTCAGGGTTTATCGTGCCCAGGCGTCAAGGTCCTGCATTGACGAAGAAGTTGATTGCCGACGATCTAGGCGGTGTCTATTTCACCAGATATCCGGTTGCGATGATTTCCGCCTTCGAGAAGATGGAACGCGATCCAAATGCGAAAGTAACCGGTTCAAGTCTCAGAAGAATGGTTCTGGCTCCGTACTGGGCACATCCCACACTCGAGAACGCTGAGATGGCGGCTCGAATGAAAGAGCTCAGTTCGTACTAGAAAATTATTTTATCCGGTTTGTTTAGGAGATTTGAAGAATGGTAAATGGTAAATACCTGGCTTTGGGAGTAATCGGTCTAGCACTGGCTTCGTGTGGAACTTCGGCTGCGGTAGCTCCCACCACAACTACTAGTAGCACCGTTTTGGCTTCGACTACCACCACCACAGCGGCCAAAGTTTCACCACTCACTGGTCTTCCTTATCCTGACCCTGCTTACTCGAAGCGGCCGGTAATCGCTGTAAAGATTGATAATGCTCCACAGGCATGGCCCCAGTCTGGCTTACTGCACGCCGATGTGATCTACGAAGAGATGGTTGAGGGAGGCTATACGCGATACATGGCGGTGCTTCAGTCCCAGAATGCATCAGTTTTGGGGCCAATCAGGTCGGTTAGGGGATCTGATGCCGATATCGCTGCCCCCTTGCGGGGATTTTTTGCCTATTCAGGGGGGATTCCAACCTTTGTGGCGGACATACGCAATTCGGGCGTTACCGATGTCGGAGTCAACGTGCTAAATGCCTACTACCGGCTTTCGTCGCGTCCCGCGCCGCACAACCTCTACTCTTCGACAACCTCTATTTATGCCGATGCAGCTAAGGCAGGGCTGACTGCGAAGCTTCCACCGAAACTTTTTGAATTCAGAAAGCCAGGTTCTGGCTTTGCAGCGTCAGGCGCACAGCCTGTTTCCGCATTCCGAGTGGATATTTCTGGCAATGCCAATGATTTGTGGACTTGGGATGCGGGTTCTAGGTACTGGACGCGTAGCACAAACGGAGTTCCACAGCGTAATCCGCAGGGTATTTCCGAAAATGCGACGAACGTGATAATCGAATTTGTGAGCTATACCAATACGGGCTTCATCGATCCCGCAGGAAACCCAGTTCCTCAGGCGCACTCTGTCGGCACCGGAAAGGCGATCTTTCTTTCTGGTGGGCAGGAAGCAGTCGGAACCTGGTCGAAAGCTTCACAGAGCGCGGTGACTACATTCAGTGATTCTTCGGGCCAGCCAATCGAGCTAGCTCCTGGCAGAACTTGGGTGGAATTTGCTCCGATCGGCACACCGACCACGGCGTCGTAATTGTAGGTCGTACTTTTCAGGAACGCGGCGAATTAGACTTGATTCACTGGAGGATATTGTGGAAAAGATTGAGCAATCAGCTAATGTGACCGGCGGGACTCTGGTCAAGCGCGGACTTGCTGAAATGCTGCGCGGCGGCGTGATTATGGATGTCGTCAACGCGGATCAAGCCAAGATCGCGGAGGATGCAGGGGCAGTGGCCGTAATGGCCCTGGAGCGAGTTCCTGCTGACATCCGCCGGGACGGCGGAGTGGCCCGAATGAGCGATCCGTACCTCATCGAAGAGATTCAGAAGGCTGTCACGATACCAGTCATGGCGAAGGCTCGAATCGGGCATTTTGCCGAAGCCCAGATTCTCGAAGAACTGCAAGTGGATTACATTGACGAGTCGGAGGTTCTGACTCCTGCGGATGAAGCACATCATATTGACAAGTGGAAGTTTTCTGTTCCTTTCGTATGTGGAGCCACGAACCTTGGCGAGGCTCTGAGGCGGATCTCAGAGGGGGCGGCACTGATTCGGTCCAAGGGCGAGGCTGGGACAGGCAATGTAGTCGAGGCGGTCAGGCATCTGCGCTCGATAACCGGCGACATTAGGAAGATCACCCAAGCCGATACCGCTGAGCTTTACGCCTGGGCGAAGAGTCTTCAGGCTCCTGTCGAGCTGGTTCGCGAAATTGCCGCGACGGGCAGGCTTCCCGTGCCGTTGTTCTGTGCCGGCGGGCTGGCTACCCCCGCGGATGCTTCGTTGGTAATGCAGCTCGGAGCGGAAGCGGTGTTCGTGGGATCAGGAATATTCAAGAGCTCTGATCCTGCCAGTAGAGCGCGGGCCATAGTTGAGGCGACTACACACTTCAGTGACCCAGGTGTTCTTGTTAGGGTTTCGAGAAACCTCGGCCCGGCAATGGTTGGGATTGAAATGGACGACATCGAGGTAAAGCTTGCTGAGCGCGGCTGGTAGTACAATCTAGAAGGGCGATTCGCAGAGTTAATGAAAATTGGTGTTCTAGCCCTCCAGGGTGATTTTCTGAATCATGTGGCGATTCTTGACAAGCTTTCGGTCAGGTCGGTTCTCGTAAGGACCCCCAGTGATCTCGACATTGATGGAATCATCATTCCCGGGGGTGAATCAACTACTATGTCGCTGCTTCTTCAGTCATCGGAACTATACAAGCCCTTGGCAAGTCTAATCAGTAGCGGATTGGCGGCCTTTGGAACCTGTGCCGGTATGATTCTGCTGGCAAGGTCTGTCATCGATGGACGGCCTGATCAAGTGACGCTTGATGCAATCGACATCGTGGTTAGGCGAAACGGTTTCGGGAGACAGCTTGCTTCGTTTGAGACGGAACTGGCCGTCTCGGGCATCGGACCCATGAAGGCAGCGTTCATCCGCGCGCCTGTGGTGGAAAAAGTTTCAGACGAAGTGGAAGTGCTGGCAATGGTGAACTACAGTTTTCCTGATTCTGCCAGCAGACAGGTCCCGGTGATCTGCAGAAATGGGAAGGTTCTCGTTTCCTCATTTCATCCGGAACTTGTTGGTGAAGACAGGCTTCATAGACTTTTTTTAGAGCGTATATAGATGTGTAAAGGGAGATATCCAGATGTCTGGTCACTCTAAATGGGCAACGATTAAACATAAAAAAGGGGCTCAGGACAAGGCCCGTGGAAAGCTATTTGCGAAACTGATCAGACAGGTTGAGGTGGCTGCGCGAGAGGGTGGCGGCGATATCAATGCAAATGCTACCCTTAGGACGATGTTTGCCAAGGCGCGCGAATCGTCGGTTCCTCTGGATACCATCGAGAGGGCTATCAAGCGCGGCACAGGGGAGCTTGACGGCGTCCGCTACGAGGCGATAAATTACGAGGGCTATGGTCCGGGCGGTATTGCTGTAATTGTGGAATGCCTAACCGACAATCGAAATCGGACCGGTGCTGACGTAAGAAGTATATTTTCTAAGAGCGGCGGCTCGATGGCTGAGCCGGGGGCTGTTTCCTGGCAGTTCGAGCGGAAAGGTGTTGTAGCGGTGGATCGATCTGCCGACGAAGACTCGCTTACGCTTGTGGCTCTGGAATCTGGAGCCGAGGATGTCAACGATCTGGGTGATCAATGGCAAGTCGTCTGCGCACCTGGTGATCTGGCGGCGCTGAGGGCAGGCTTGGAGGAAGGCGAATTTGCCGTTGCCGAGGCCGAGTTAGTAATGTTGCCCACTTCGACCATAGATATAAGCGATGAAAACGAAGCTCGCAAGGTTCTGAAGCTCATTGATGCACTGGAGGATAATGACGATGTGCAGAACGTATATTCCAACTTCGACATTCCCGATAGTATTCTGGAAGCCGCGAGCCTGTGACGTGCGGGTAGACGCATGATCGGCGTTGGCGACAAGGCGCCAGAATTCACTTTGCCAGGCGTACCTCAGGGCAATTACTCGCTTAGCGATTATCTGGGAAAGATTGTTGTGCTGGCATTTTATCCGGCCGACAAGTCTCCAATCTGCACGACTCAACTGCGCTCATACACTGCTGACCTAAAGAGCTTCCAAAACGTTGATGCCGTAGTTCTTGGCATTTCACCTCAGGGGATTTCCTCTCACGAGGAGTTTTACGTCGAGCAGTCAATTGGAGTTCCACTACTTTCAGACGAGGACAAATCCGTTGCCGAGAAATACAATGTGCTCGGGCCTCTGGGATTCTACAGGCGGTCTATCTTTGTCATAAGCAGGTCGGGAGTCGTGACTTATGTCCGACGCACCACTGCAGGATTGACTTACTCGCCGACGTCAGAGCTCTTGAAAGCAGTTTCGCAGGTAGATTAGTTTTTTGGCAAATATGCCTGCCGGGCTGGCATGGATAGGATAATATCGAACAAGTGTTCGTGTTAGGGATTGATCCAGGATTGTCGCGCTGCGGGTATGGGGCTGTGAAGTCTACTCGGAGCGGGAGCGAGGTAGTTTCGGCTGGTCTCATTACTACATCGCGGGAACTACCGGTTGCCGAACGGCTTTCGATTCTTTTGTGCGATATTAGAGAGATCTTGCATGAGCTTCAACCCGACGTTGTGGCGATCGAGAGAATTCTATTTCGAAGCAATGCCAAGACGGCGATGTCTGTGGGACAGGCGTCAGGCGTGATACTTCTTGCCGCATTTGAGTCTGGATGCGAAATAGTCGAATATTCGGCCAGCGAGGTAAAACTTGCAGTTGCGGGATATGGTTCGGCGGACAAGTTGCAGGTTCAGAGGATGGTTCAGATATTGGCAAAACTGGACCAGATTCCCAGTCCTCCGGACGTTGCAGATGCCCTCGGTTTGGCTTTCTGCCACCTGGCAAACCACGCTTACGCAAGTGTTGTGCGGACTGCTCAGGGATTCGAGCTCAGATGATCGGGTCATTACGTGGCGTTATCGATCAGGTGATGCCTCCAAATGTGCTGGTAGTTGATGTCGGCGGTGTCGGCTATCTAGTTCATTGCCCAACTGATCTGCTTTCTAAGTCGAGTCTGGGCCAAGAATTGAAGCTGGTAGTGTCTACCTCCGTCAGGGAGGACGCGATAACGCTTTACGGATTTGAAAATGGTTATGATAAAAACTTGTTTGAAGCGCTAAGGACAACTCAAGGTGTAGGTCCATCTTTGGCGCTCAATGTACTTTCCTCGATATCGAGGTCTGAACTGGTTCGGGCCATTTCGACCAATGACGTCGCCCTGCTTAAAAGTGTCCCTGGAATTGGACCGAAGACGGCCATGAGGTTGATCGTGGAGATGCAGGGCAGGCTGGCTCAGTTTGCTGGGCTGGAGGGTTTTTCTGGAGGCTTCGGAACCTCGGATGATAGTGTGGTCACTGATCTGCGGCTGGCTTTAGGTTCGCTTGGCTATTCTCAGGATCAGATTCGTGGAGTATTGGAGAAGGTGCCCCCTGAACTCACCCTCGAAGAGATGGTCAAATACTGCTTGAAGGAGCTTTCGGTATGAGTCCGAGAAAAGAGGTGCTTTCTAGAGCAGCGGAAGTTGACCGGACTCCAGCGGGCGATTCTGACCGCAACGTCAGTCCGGAGTTGCAGGAACTAGAAGCTTCGGTAGACACCTCCCTGAGACCAGCCTCGCTCGCCGAGTTTGTCGGCCAAGAGGATCTGAAGAGCCATTTGCGCATAATGTTGGAAGCGGCCAAGAGGCGCGGGCAATCGGCGGATCATTTTCTTTTCGCCGGACCCCCTGGGTTGGGCAAGACGTCGCTGGCATCCATTATCGCCCATGAGATGGGAACTGGGTTCAGGGTGACTTCAGGGCCTGCGCTGGTCAGAGGGGGTGACCTTGCGGCTATTCTGACTTCTCTCCACGGGGGCGATGTGCTATTCATTGACGAGATCCACCGGTTGTCTACAGCCGTCGCCGAGATACTTTATCCGGCGATGGAGGATTACAAATTGGACATTGTCATCGGCGAAGGCCCGACCGCCAGGTCGATAAGACTGGATCTTCCGGAGTTTACGCTGGTTGGCGCGACTACACGAACTGGCATGATCACCGGTCCGCTGCGAGATAGGTTCGGTTTTGTTGCCAGGCTCGACTACTACAAGCCTGAGGAGCTTTGCCAGATTGTGGAGAGGTCAAGCCGTATTCTCGGAGTTAACACAAATCCGGAAGGGGCGAGCGAAATCGCATCGCGGTCGCGCGGGACGCCTCGGCTTGCCAATCGGCTGCTCCGCAGGGTCCGTGACTACGTCGAAGTGAAGGCAGATGGCGTCATCACCCGTGAAAGTGCCCGCAAAGGGCTTGACCTGTTCGGCGTAGATGAGCTTGGCCTTGACAAAGTGGACCGATCCATTCTCAACGCCCTGTGTAGAACCTATTCAGGCAGGCCCATTGGATTGTCGACGCTGGCCATTACCGTCGGCGAGGAGCCGGAAACGATTGAGGATGTCTACGAGCCGTTTCTCATGCAAAGTGGTCTTATCGTGCGTACCGCCCGGGGCAGAATTCCTGGTCCTCTCGCCTGGCGGCATCTGGGGCTGGAAATGCCTGCAACCTCGACGCCGCTTTTTTGATTTAGCCCGAAAGTCATAGTTTTCCAGACGAGTTACGAGGCCGTGGTGATACAGTGATGGTTTATCAAATACGGCCGCCATGGTTTTGCTCCATCGCGGTGGTTTGACATTGGCACAGGACGCATTTCACAGCCATTAGTTCTAGTTTGAGGTGGATCGGATGGACCATTCGCAAGCGTTTGCCCGACACAAAAAAGTGCTGCCGAAATGGCTGTCACTTTATTATTCCGAACCTATTGAACTTGTGTCAGGCAGTGGATGTCACGTTATCGATGCGGAAGGCCGTCAGTATCTCGATTTCTTTGGCGGGATACTAACTACGATGACCGGGTACGCAGTACCGGAGGTCGTGGATGCCATCAGGGAACAATCTTCCAAGATGATTCATTCGTCGACGCTATATCTGATATCGCCAATGATCGAGCTGGCTGAGCAAATATCAGAGTTATCGGGGATCGAGGACGCGAAAGTCTTTTTCACCACCTCTGGCACAGAGGCGAACGACACCGCTTTACTCCTGGCTAGCTGCTATAGGAACTCCAACAGTGTTCTCGCTGTGCGGGGCAGCTATCATGGGCGTTCGCTTGTATCGATGGCGGTTACGGGAAATCCAGGATACTCACCGTCGACCTACTATCCGTTAAATGTCAGCTACGTGCTCGGCGGATCACGGTTGAGAGGTCCCCTCGCTGGTGTTTCGGATAAGCAATATTGCGACATGGGCGTGAAGGATCTTAGGGACTTGATTACAAATGGCATTGGCGGCAATGTCGCGGCACTCATTGCCGAGCCAATCCAGGGCGTCGGGGGATTCAATCTGGCTCCTGATGGTTACTTTGGAGCGATAAAGGAAGTACTGGACGAGTACGGAGTCCTGTTCATATCCGATGAGGTTCAAACTGGTTGGGGCAGGACCGGAGAGCACTTTTGGGGCTACCAGGCCCACGGTATCGTTCCGGATATGCTCACTTTTGCCAAAGGGATCGGCAACGGGTTAGCCTTGGCGGGCGTAGTCGCTAGGAGCGAAGTGATGGACTCATTGCCG
>JAJYFX010000384.1 GCA_021785315.1 Actinomycetes bacterium
AAAGCTTCTCACGCAGCGGCTCGAGGCTTTGGAGAAACTGTACCTGAGACGCTTTGCCGTGGATATCTCCTCGCTCAAGGGCGGCGGCGCCGCCGGTGGACTGGCAGGCGGACTAGCTGCAATAGGTGCGCGCATCGTTCCCGGATTTGATGTTGCCTCAGAAGCACTGGGACTTTACGAGGCCCTTGAGAGCGCTTCTTTGATCGTGACGGGCGAGGGATATTTGGATGCGCAGAGTTTTAATGGAAAGGTCGTTGGTCAAGTAGTCTCGATAGCCCAAGATCACTCAATTCCATATCTGGTTCTCGTCGGAGATTTTGCCCCCGAGGTGAGAGATTCGCGATCTGATCGTTCCAGGATTTTTTCGCTTGTCGAACAATTGGGAGAAGAAAAGGCGTTCACGGAAACCTTGAAGTCGGTCAAGGTCGTCCTTGCTTCGGCTCTGAGGCTGGAGAAATGATGCTCAATGCAGTAATCCGAATGGCACCGCTTTGTCTTCTTTTCCGGGCCTAATCAGCTGGCCAGCTCCAGGGAGTTTTTCAACGTCTACGCCGGCCTTTTGAAGTATTGTAAGCAAGACCTGGCTTGCCTGATAGGAAAGTGCCGATAATTCCTGGTGATTATGGGTCCGCTCGCCGAGGTTGACCTCTTGAATTGCTCCGATCCCATAGCTCAAATAGCTGTCGATTAGAAGGGCTACATCGAATCCATAGCCAATAGAAAAGGCACTCTTTTTGGCAAGTTCAGATCGAAAGGCAACTTCACCGCTAAGCGGTTGGCCAAAACGGGCGAGTTCTGGAAAGCACAGCGAAAGCAGTGGCCTCGCAACGAGCTCTGTGACTCGGCCTCCCTGATGGAACCTCGCATGGTTGCCAGAGGCATCGTGTACCGGTCTTGAATAGGTTCCCTTGGCTAGCATGCGGCTTTCATCTTCAAGGACGAGGCACAGTGTCTCGAGCCAGCCCGGATCGAAGTTGGGGACGTCTGCGTCGAACAAGGCATAGATGTTGCTCGGATATTGCCTAACGCCTTCGTGAATAGTCTCTGCTTTGCCGGTCGGCTCGTCCATGCCAAGCCTGCTCAATA
Source organism: Actinomycetes bacterium (assembly GCA_021785315.1). Next base: position 1,087 of record JAJYFX010000384.1, read on the forward strand.
CGGCGGCTCCGGATTCAGCGGCAAGACGTGCAGTGTCATCGGTTGAATGGTCGTCGACGACCACGATTCTAGCCAGACATTTTGTACCAGCGGAGTATCTTTCGGTCAGGCTGCCTACGACGTTTCCGATAGTGCGCTGTTCGTTTCTAGCTGGGATGATGACTGTGATCGAGTGTGATTCTGCAAATCTCTCAAAGCGAAGCGATCGATGCTGGTCGGAATGTCTCATCTTTCCAGGTGTAGTCGCCCCGACATCGCTTGTCGCACGCAGTAACGGGATTATTTTCTCCGGGCTAAAAGTGGTTTGCCGCGGAGGAGTTTTCCCATGGCGAGCTAAATTAGGTGTCGATTCAAATAAATGCGCCGATTAGCATTTAGCAGTAATTGAGACATCATCAAGAGCGGTTTAGGGACGGGCCCTATGATACCGCGGCAACCAGTGCAGTGTTACCAGGTGCCAAAGCCCGATCGATGAGGAGATTTGCATGGCGTTTGTTCAATCCTTGAAGTGTCGTGAATGTCATAAGACATATCCAATTGAGGCTCTTCACGTTTGCGAGTTCTGTTTTGGACCGCTGGAAGTTGCATATGATTACGATGCGATTGCTAAAGAAATATCTCGCGAAAAGATAGCCAGCGGACCTCCAACTATCTGGCGGTATGCGGATCTCTTGCCGGTAGACGGCACTGATTACGTTTCATTAGGAGTTGGGTTTACCCCGCTCGTAAAAGCCAGAAGTTTGGGGGAGAAGCTCGGGCTGCCGGATTTGTGGCTGAAGAATGACACAGTTAATCCAACTGGGTCGTTCAAAGACAGGGTAGTTTCTGTAGCTCTTTCAAAAGCGCGAGAGTTGGGACTTAAGGTTGCGGCTTGCGCCTCAACTGGCAATCTTGCGAATTCTGTTGCCGCGCATGCTGCCTGGGCTGGGATGGAATCGTATGTTTTCATTCCGGCAAATCTCGAAGCGGCGAAGATAATCACCACCTCGATCTTTGGCGGGAACGTCATTGCGATAGATGGGAACTACGACGATGTCAATCGTCTGTGCGCCGAGCTCGCTTCTGAACAGCCGACATGGGCATTTGTGAACGTAAATGTCAGGGCATATTATTCCGAGGGCTCTAAGACGCTGGCCTATGAAGTGGCGGAACAGCTTGGTTGGAAGGCTCCCGATCATGTTGTGGTTCCAGTGGGGTCAGGCAGCCAACTCACCAAGATCCATAAGGGCTTCGAGGAACTATATAAGGTTGGGCTTCTCGACGAAAAGCCTCATGTCAGGATTTCCGGGGCGCAGGCGGAGGGGTGTTCTCCAGTAGCAGCGGCATTTTCTGCGGGACTTGATTATGTTCGTCCAGTAAAGCCGCACACGATCGCCAAGTCGCTGGCAATTGGAAACCCGGCCGATGGCTTTTATGCGCTCGACGTAGTCAGAAAGACTGGCGGCAGTTTTGGTTCGGTGACAGATCAGGAGATCATCGACGGGATGAGTCTTCTTGCCCGCACCGAAGGTATCTTTGCAGAAACTGCCGGCGGGGTCACGGTCGCGACTTTGGTCAAATTGGTCAGAGAAGGAGTTGTAAAACCTGACGAGACGGTTGTGGCCTACATTACCGGTAACGGTCTCAAGACTGTTGAAGCATTGGCGGACTCAGAAGGTCCAAGTTTTGTCATCAAACCAACCTTGGAAGCGTTTTC
>JAJYFX010000385.1 GCA_021785315.1 Actinomycetes bacterium
AGGAGCAAAGGGCTCGAAGAGTTTTGTCCGATGCGACGCTTTGCTGCTGGACGACTTCTCGATCTCCGAGACCAAGCCATACATGGAAGTCAATGAGCGTGATGCCCAGATCGGACATGAGGCGACTGTCTCAAAGATTGGCAACGATCAGCTATTCTACCTGATGTCTCGTGGTCTTTCGGAATCTCAGGCGATGAGCCTGATAGTGAACGGATTCATTGAGCCGGTAACCAGGACGCTTCCTATGGAATACGCGGTCGAGTGGAGCAGGCTGATCGAGCTGCAAATGGATGGGTCTGTAGGCTAATTTGGCGGGAAAATAAACGTTATCCCGGCAAACGGAAAATCTCCCTGTTTAGGCGGGGAGTTTTTTCCATCCGTCGATTACATCCATATCGCCAAAGCACTGCAGTATTTCCGAGGGGATTCGCCCCCAGCTCCAAAGATACAATTCCGAGGCCGTTGCTTTGATGGCGGCGTCGGCCTTCTGGTGGCCATTCTCGACGGTCATCACTCCGTCATTCAGATTTACGGTCCATTCTGCGCTGATATCTGTCGCATGCAGGTGAAGGGAGCCAGGCAATGAGCCGGTCAATGTCTTTCTCCCGCCGATAGTGACCTCAAGCCTTTCCTCGATGCCATCCTTGGCAAATTCGGGCGTGTACCCAAAAGGTATGGATTCCGCCGGCAGAGATTTAATGGCGCTCACGCTGGGTATCCCCATATGGGCAAGCTCCGCGTCAAACCTGTGGATCGCAACTTCATGAGCTTGACGCCGAATCATCCACTCGAGCGTCATATTCTTGCCTGTCCAGTTCCAAGCCGGATAGTCGGGGGGATGCGTTTGAAATATCTGATAAAGCTTTTCCCAACCAGCATTGTACCAGCTTAAGATTTCTGAAGATTCGGTCGGAAGACTGACTTCATACCCTGTTGGATCAACATCCGAACCTATTCGAAAAACTGCCCTTCTGTGTACCGACCCCAGATGTTCAATGAGATCCTGGACGGTCCAACCAGGGCAGCTGGGAACGGCGTGATCAAGCACGGCTGCACACTGGGCAGCAAACTTCCGGCATTCTTGTTCAAAGCGGCTTACTAACTCGTTACTCTCCATTACACAGAGTCTTGCAAATATTTTGACTGCTAGCCATAGGTTCTTCCAAAAAACTCAACTTTCTTTCTGCAGCACGACGGGCTTCAGGGGGTGACCGCAGCCAGCCGGTATTTAGATTTCGGTTTCAGAGATATCGATTAGCAGATCGAATCCGAAGGTTGCGCCCTTCGACAGTCCAGCACTTGTTACCCATGCGCTGCCCCCGTGAGCTTTGACTATGGATGCGACGAGAGAGAGTCCAAGTCCCGTTCCTCCGGAATCCCTGGATCGTGAGGATTCGGTTCTGTAAAATCTCTCGAAAACGTTTCTCAGCGCGGATCTTTCGATCCCTGGTCCAAAATCGGTGAGAGCAAAGCGTACGATTTCGAATTTGCCATCAGAGGGCACTTTAAATTCGTCCTCGTCCGCTCGGACGATCTCAAGGCCGTCGAACTGCTCCAGCTGGTCTGGTTCAATATGACGAAGGGACACTTTTGCTGGACTGCACTCCGGAGTGTGAAATCTCAAGTTTGAGAAAAGGTTCGCAATTACCTGGATGAAGCGGTTCTTGTCTCCGATTATCCAAAGGTCGTCCTCAACGTCAGAATCAATTTCTCTGCAGGGTTCCACGGTTTTTATGTCTTGTGTCAGGTCGTTTGCCAGTTCGGACAGGTCAACGGGAAGTTTCTCGACCGGCCTATTTTGGTCGAGTCTGGCCAGCAGGAGCAGGTCTTCCACTAGGCTCCCCATCCGGATCGACTCCGATTCGATGCGTTCCATCGCACGGTTGGTCTCGGATTTATCCAGCATCCCTGACCTCTGCCTCACCAGTTCCGCATAGCCTCGGATCGATGTGAGCGGAGTCCGCAGTTCATGGGATGCATCAGCGACAAAGCGGCGCAACTTCGCTTCGGACTGGCCTCTGCGCTCGAGCGCGGTGATCAGCTGGCTGAGCATATAATTGAGCGCTCTCGCGAGTCTGGCAACCTCGGATGCCTGATTGTTGTTTGTTTCAACTCTTGCCGATAGGTTGCCCTCTGAGATTTCGTTCGCGGTATCGACCATTTTGCCCAGCGGTCTTAAGCCGAGGCTAACCAGATAGGTGCCCAATGCAGCCAACACCATAAGAACCGACAAAGATACTAGGAATTCTATGATGACAAGGCGCTTCAGCGTACTCATCATGCCAGTGAGTGGTATCGCTAAAACCGTGACCGAGCCTGTGGTATCGTTCTTGGTTGCCAGCACTCGATAGCGGAGACTTGGGTTGCTCGTGCTGTCCACATTAAAGGGTCTGCCCAAAGAAATTGAGGAAGACTTGCTGTTGATAGTAGGCAAATTAGGGGGAGATCCAGCCTGCGACGGGTTTTGCACGAAGGCCGCAACAAATGTCGATCCATTTTGTGTGACAAGTTCGCCATAGCTTCCAAATGGCACGAAGGCAAATTCGGACTGGCTGACATTTTCTCCGAGGCTTGCTCTAGCCAGTGAGCGAGACGCCGGGGTGATCGAAGCACTTAGCTGCTGGTCCAGTTTTGTGATCAGAAATGATCGCAGGGCGGAATAAGTTGCGATGTCGGCGATCACGATCCCAATGAACAGCAACGACGTCACTGAAATGACTAGCCTCGCCTTGAGCGACAAGCGACTCCAACGCACGGCACTAACCTGCTTTAGGACCCG
>JAJYFX010000386.1 GCA_021785315.1 Actinomycetes bacterium
CGAATCTCAGGGCAACGTCCTTGTGATCTCGGGTGACACCCGCCTGTGCGAAAACCTGCAGAAATACTCCGAGAATGCGAACATATTGGTCAGTGAAGTGGCATGGGAACTCGGCATGAAGCGTGCGATTGAATCCTCGGAAGGGCCCCAGAGGGCTCGATGGGAACGGATCTTGCATTATCACATGTCTTCGTTGGAAATTGGCAAACTAGCAGCAAACGCTAGAGTTCAACATTTGGTTCTCTCGCATCTAATGCTTATGGACGGAACTCCCGCGGATCTCATCAACGACGTGAGGACTTCATTTGGGGGCAAGGTGACGGTAGGCGAAGATTTAGCGAAATTCCGGACCAACTAAACGTATCTCCGGCATCTTCCGATTGCATGAGTTGGACAAAAGCAATCGAACCAAGGCCGGATGGGAGTTCCAGTTTGCTCGATTCGCTCCCCTCCTGGAGGGCCTGCCATCTCATGCATCTGCTTCGTTCCCCCAGATTGCAGAAACACATGGCTAGGCAGTATCCACGCCGTTTTTAGACAGATCCGAGGAACTTTAATATAGAGTGTCTAAATTGCGTTTTAAATCTCAATTAGCAGCACCATGAAAGCACTCTGGATGATATCAAGAAAACACCTCGTGCCTAGAGCTATGGTCACAATGAGGCCCCTAACGGCGGCGATCATGGTTGGTGCAATTGGATTTGCCCAGCTATTCCCAAGCTCCGCATTTGCGAACAGTCAGTCTATTTCGAGCGCGCAACAACAGGCTGCAGCTGCGGCGGCACAGCTGAATTCTCTCGGTGCTCAAGCTGCAAGATCGCTTGAAAACTACGACAACGCTCAAGCTACGTTGTCAAAAGTGGACCAAGACATCAAAACTACTCAGGCCCAGATTTTGCAAACTCAAGGCCAGATTGCGTCTCTTAAATCTTTGCTGACTGTCACAGCGATCAGCAGCTACATGAACGACGAAAGCCTGACGGATCTCTATCTGCTCCTAAATGAAAACCCCACGCAAGCAAGTGTTCGGGAAGAATTTCTCAACACAACAACCAGTTCGCAGGCCGACCTGGTCGCCTCTCATCAAGCCGCGCTGCAAAGCCTGCAACTTCAGCAGAACTCCCTGAAGCAGCTTCAGAAGCAGTCCATTGATGCCCTTACGAAGATGACGGCAGCCAAGAACGCGGCTCTAACGGCCATAGGACAAGAGAAGTCGCAGCTCAGTTCGATAGACTCCAACCTCGCCAAGCTGGTAGCGCAGGAACAGGCGGCTCAGGGTCAAAGTTCAGGATCGGGATCTGGCTCCATAACTGCCAACGACCCGTTGAACCCGTCTTCTCCACCAGCCGATTCAGGCGTTTATGCTAATCCCTTGCGCGCCATCCGTTCATTGGCGCGGGAGAGAATTGACCAAGGGGTGGACTATCGTGGTTACGGGCCGATCTATGCAATCGGGACAGGTGTAGTACTTAGCACCTACAACGGAGGATGGCCTGGAGGCACCTACATAACGTACCGGCTCACGCAAGGGCCGGCAGCTGGGCTCGCGGTCTATGCTGCCGAAGACATCAAACCTCTGGTTCAAGTAGGTCAGACCGTCACCTCGTCCACGATAATTGGCACGGTATACGAAGGTTTCGATGGCATCGAAACTGGTTGGGCAGATCCAAATGAACCCGGCGAAACCATGGCCCGGTACGCTGGTCAATTCGGAGGTTCCAATTCGACTATGTATGGATACAACTTCTCCCAGCTTCTCAGGTCACTCGATGCACCACAAGGCGTGCTGCAAAATCAACCAACGGGCACGCTGCCGTCCCAATGGCCTACTTGGTGAATAGCATTCGGCATTGCCCTGCAACTTTGAGAGCTCGCGTCGCGACTTCTAAGACATTAAGCGAAAAGACACGAACTGCTAATCAACCGGCAACTTCATTTTGCTTTCGACAAATTTCTTGAAAAGTCTCGCTACCGGAGACATATAGCTCTGATTTCTCCAAACCAGGTGAATTTGCCTCAAGCACCTGGGATTCACGATTTTGATCACGGAGACTTTCTCCTGATCGAAATCTGGAGCGACCGGAATTAATGCCACGCCAAAATTAGCACCGACCAAACCGGCAACGGTCTTCTCATCAATACCTTCGAATACAACCTTTGGATAAAATCCAGCCTGCCTACAGAGATCCTCAATAACCTCGCGAAGTGCGGTCTCAGCCTTAAACAGCACAAATGGATCGTCAGCTACACTGGCGAGCGTGGTGCTTCCACACCCACTGAGACGATGGCTCTTTGGAACAATCAAAAACAACTCGTCTTTCGTAACCACGAAATAGTCGATATCTGCCGAGGATCCTTGAGGTGAGCAAAATCCAACGTCAACCTCACCGGCACCGATCTGGGCCAGAATCTTGCCGGTCGTATCCTGAGAAAGCTCGAACTTAACGAGAGGAAACTGGCTTTGAAATTCAGTGATCAACTCCGGCACAAAGCTCAGGCCCATGGTCTGAATGAATGCAAGGGAAATAGTTCCGCTGACTGGGTTCACTAGATCGTGAATTTGCTGCCTAGCTTCGTTGATTTCGCCAACTGCCCGCTGGGCATGGGCCAGCACAATCTCACCGTACCTGTTCAACACCACGCCGTGACTTTTCCGCTCGAAAAGTGGAACCCCGAGTTCGTTCTCAAGACGAGATATTGATCTGCTGAGAGCAGACTGGCTAAGAATCAGCTCCGACGAAGCCCTGGTGAAGTTTCCTGCATCCGCCAAAA
>JAJYFX010000387.1 GCA_021785315.1 Actinomycetes bacterium
GAAGCGCGAATACCTTGTACTCAAGCTGGCGTATGGTGACCTGACCCTTATGGTTCCTGCGGACAATACCGATGAGGTTGGGCTTCGTGAGGTGATCAACGATGAGGAAGTTGAAGAGGTGTTTGCTGTCCTTAGAAAGAAGGAAGCAAGAATGCCTACCAACTGGTCCCGCCGTTATAAGAACCATGTCGAAAAGCTAAAGTCGGGCGATATCTATCAAGTCGCGGAAGTAGTGCGAAATTTATCCATCAGGGACAAAGACAAAGGATTGTCTGCCGGTGAAAAGCGAATGTTGGCACGGGCACGTCAGATTCTGATTTCTGAGCTGACCTTTGCATGCAGTGTAAGCGAGGAAGAGGCCGAAGCAAAGCTGAATTCAGCGTTGCCTTAAGCCCTTGGTTGATTAGACTCGGACGAGGTCAAGGCCCAAACCGGGTGCATTATTTCGCTAGGAGCTAGTCTGCGTGAGCATTAGAAGCGCCGCAATAGTGGTTTCAGCAGGTAAAGGTGTCAGGTTTGGCGGACTCAAGCAGCTGGCGCTTATTGAAGACCGCAGAGTTGTCGATATTTCCCTTTCAATCGCAAATAAATGCGTCGACTATGTCGTTTGCGTCAAAGTTCCTGGAGTAGATTTCGGCGAGCTGGAGGCAGATCTCATTGTTGAAGGTGGTACGACGCGGTCCGAATCGGTCAGGGCTGGTATTGCGAAGCTTCCAGACCAAGTCAAGTGGGTGCTGATACATGATGCCGCGAGGCCACTGGCCTCGATCGGCCTCTATGAGCGAATCCTGGGCAGGCTAGAAGATGGCGCACCTGCGGTTGTCCCCGTGCTCGGTATAACCGACACCGTCAAGGAAGTGGTTGGGAACAAGGTGGTATCCACCCTCGACAGGTCCAGGCTGTTTCGCGCGCAGACTCCGCAAGGCTTTCAGCGGTCCGTTTTGGAGCTCGCCTACCAGTCTCACGTAAATACCACCGATGACTCACAGCTGGTGGAAGAGATTGGAATTGCCGTGGAGGCGATATTGGGGGACGAGAATAACTTCAAGATCACAACCTCTGCTGACCTAGAGCAGGCAAGAGATTTGGTGCGTGATCATGGAATTCTCTAATCCGCCAAGTCTAAGGATTGGGACTGGATTCGATATCCATCCAGTATCTTCCGACCAGTCCAGACCGCTGATTTTAGGGGGAGTGGAAGTATCGGCGGGTTTTGGCCTGATGGGTCATTCAGATGCTGATGTCGTGTGCCATGCGTTGGGCGATGCAGTCCTTGGAGCAGTTGGTCTCGGAGGTCTCGGCGATCACTTTCCTGATGATGATCCGGCGTTCGAAGACGCCAACAGCCTGGTTCTGCTGTCCAGGTGCATGCAGATGGCCGCTGAACTGGGGTGGCGTCTGATCAATGGAGATGTCACCATTATCGCGCAGAAGCCAAGGCTCTCAGGCTTTCTGAAGGAGATATCCTCTTCAGTATCAATAACCGTTGGCGCTCCGGTGTCCGTGAAGGCCAAGAGCCCAGAGCATATTGGTCCCCTTGGCGATAATCTCGGCATCGTAGCGCTTGCAAGTGCCCTGTTGTGGCAGCTCTAGAGAAAGATTACTGAATGGCAAATGGGCGCAGGATCTCGACAAACAATCCAAGACTCAATGCTGGTAAGAACCCGAGGGGATTCAGGAAGGTTTCGACGCCCGGTGAAAAAGGAGCTTTCGTTGCCAAGGATAGAAGCCTGGGCGGTGATCAGGTCGAGGGCCGCCAAGCGGTAAAAGAGCTTCTCATAGCTGCGAATCGTAAGGTGACGGAGATCTGGCTTTCCGATTCAGTGGAAAGGGTCGGCATAATCGAGGAGATTCTTGACAATGCGCTCGACCGTAGAGTCCCCGTCCGCACAGTTTCGCGCGCCAGATTGGACGCTACGGCTGGGTCCGAAGGTTCCCAAGGGATTATTGCTTTTGCGGAGAAGCTTCGCGAGACCTACCTTGGGGATCTGGTCAAGACAAGAAATGGCGTGAAACCTTTTCTTGTTGTTGTCGACGGGGTTACGGATCCGTACAATCTTGGCGCGATATTGCGAAGCGCGGAATGCGCCGGGGTTACTGGGGTGATTCTACCGGAACACCGGTCGGTGCATATCACGCCGGCTGCTTCCAAGTCGGCAGCAGGTGCGATTGAGTACCTAAGATTCGCAGTTGTACCCGGCATTCCTAGCACTCTTCAAGAACTCTCAAAGGCCGGCGTGTGGTCCGTGGGGCTCGACAGCGAGGGATCCGAAAGCATCTATGGGGTTTCTCTTTACGATCAGCCAGTGGCATTGGTTTTCGGTGCGGAGGGCAAGGGGATCTCGCCCTTAGCGAAACAACGCTGCGATGTCATGGCATCCATACCACAGTTTGGCCATATTCCATCTCTAAACGTCTCGAATGCGGCAGCTTTGGCTATGTTTGAAGTTGCCAGGGTCAGGGCTGCCAGGCAGTAACGGAAGACAGTGAAGTCCGATACTGGAAGGTTAGCGATGCAAAAATGTTGGTGGAGCCGGTGGTCGGACTCGAACCGACGACCTGACGATTACAAATCGCCTGCGCTACCAGCTGCGCCACACCGGCCAGGTCAACGAGTTTATAGGTGACTGCGCAAAAGCCCGACACCTGAGAAAAACTGGCTGGCAAAACTCTGTCCAACGCAGGAGCTTGGGCGCTCGCTTTCCTTCGACTGCTGCGGCTGCCGCCTGCGGTCAAATATCGGAAAGCT
>JAJYFX010000025.1 GCA_021785315.1 Actinomycetes bacterium
ATTCTATGACATGCTCAACGAGGTTGTAAACCAGGGCACATCTGTTCTGCTTGTAAGCCACAGTCTGGAAGAGGTACTGACTCAGACCCATAAAGTTACGTTGCTTCGAGATGGGTGCCTTGTCGGAAGCGGTCTGTCATCCTCCGAACTAACTGAGCGAGAAGTTGTTCAGCTGATGTTAGGAAAGGAGGTTCGAGCATTATCTATACGTTCGCAGACCGCTCGGCAAGATGCCGTCGTCACTGTATCTGGTTTAAGCATCGGGAACATCAAAGATATTCATTTTTCAGCGGGCAGAGGAGAGGTCGTTGGGATCACCGGTCTTCCCGGCAGCGGATTTGAACGTCTCCCCTATCTACTGTCGGGAGCTCAGAAGGCAACTTCAGGGATGATTCAGATCAACCGTGAGACCGTTGATCTTTCGAAGACGTCAGTATCCCGTTGTCTTCGGGCAGGAATAGCACTTGTACCAGAAAGAAGGGAACTTGACGGTCTGGCATTTGAGCTAAGCATGCGTGAGAACTTTAGCTTACCGACGCTTAGGTCCCGTGGAAGGTGGTGGTTCGTTTCTAAGCGGTGGCAGGAAGAGGATTTGGAGCGGATGACCAATGATCTTGGTATTCGACCACCTAACTCGTCTTTACTAATTAAGCAGTTGAGTGGTGGAAACCAACAGAAAGTGTTGATGGCAAAATGGCTTTCAGTTGGTCCAAAGCTGCTGATCCTTCATGAACCTACTCAGGCGGTCGATGTGGGAGCTAAACAAGATATTCTTCGGCAGATCCATAAGGTCGCGGACACTGGCGTATGTGTGTTAGTGGTGAGTACTGATGTGATGGACTTAGCCAGTGTTTGTGACAGGGGGCTTGTGTTTTCGGGTGCGGGACATCTCTCTGAGATCGAGACGCGAAGCGGGGATGAGATTCTCGAGATGATATATGCAGGTGCACGTGCGGTGTAATTATGTTCTGGCTTATTCGAGGCGAGGGCGAGATGCTCATTGAATCTGAAACCATGATCGAAAATAGTGAAAGTATCGCAATGACTACCAAGTTTAAAGTGGTTGGCGAGGCTGTTCGACGGATCCGTACTACAGGCGTAATGCGTCAAAGAACCTTCTTGAGCAAGTACGCGCTACTTCTGGTCTGGATAGTTATGGCACTATTTTTCTACCTATCAATGCCCGGAAAGTTTGGGCAGTGGGCGACGGTGCAGTCTATCTTTGGATCCCAGGAAGTTCTCGTATTTTTGGGGATTTCGGCATTAACTACCCTATCTGTAGGAGAATTTGATTTATCAATCGCCTCGATCATGGGTATTTCTGCGACGATGATTCCTGTTTTGGCCGGTCTCGATCATGTAAATATCGTGTTGGCATGCGTTTTGGCAATTTTAGCCTCTTTGGCTTGTGGGCTGCTTAATGCATTTTTTGTCGTCAAAGTGGGAGTCTCTAGCCTGATCGTAACATTAGGCACGGGTACGTTTTTAATTGGCGTCGCGATGTGGATATCTGACTCGAGTTCGGTGGCGGTGACCAACGTGGCATTCTCCAAGGTGGCTCTTTACTCCATCTTAGGTCTACCGGTTTCGTTCTACTATGGGTTAGTTCTAGTCGGAGCATTTGCCTACGTGAGTTTGTGGACTCCAATCGGCCGCCATATGCTCTTTGTGGGTTCGAACCGAGAAGTGGCGCGTCTGGCAGGGATTCAGGTAGACCGAGTGCGAGTGGGGTCGTACCTCGTCGCATCGGTAATCGCCGGGCTCGGCGGTCTGTTATTGGTGTCGACCACTGGAGGCTTTAACGCAAGTGGTGCGCCAAACTATCTTTTGCCCGCATTGGCCGCAGTGTTTCTTGGTTCTGCGGTAGTGCAGCCCGGGCGTTTTAACCCGATTGGAACTCTTATCGGTATCTATTTTTTGGAAACGGGTATTTTAGGGCTTGAGCTATTTGGCTATAGCGGTTGGGTCCAGGATGCTTTTTATGGAGCCGGTCTTGTCGTTTCAGTAGCTATCGCAAGTGTGGTCCGGAAAACTGTCTCCAAAGGTTGAGTTACTTCAAATCCCCAGCGATGATTAGAGGGCGCGGCTTTGGAGGAGCGTCAAATAAATGTCGAATATCTCGCCAACGGTACCGAAGTTCAGCCACGATCGATAATGCCGAGAACCAGATCTACGGTTTCTCTGCACTGCTTCCGTCACCTTCATTCGTCAATAAAGGTGGTCAGAGGAAACGAGATTTATGCCGTTAGGACGGGCCTAATCCGTTCAGGGCGACATGCGTTAAGCGAGCGTACGAATGCGAAGATGCTAGGCGGCTAGCTCTCAGGTAAGGCCTGTTGCGGGACGTCACCAGCAGAAACGTGGATCGCGTCACCCTCGTCGGTATGAGCAGAAAGGAGAAGCCTAACCTAGCTGGAAGTGTCGCGGCTGTTAGTGAATTACGCGAGCAGCGTTCCGCTTTGCCGTCGCTTTTAACTGTCTCGGTGCATGAGTAGACGCGTTCGGTCGGTCTAGTCGAAAGATTGAATGAAGTTTCATAGCCAGCTTGACATTTTAGAGATAACGCTGAATAATAAATAAAGGATTCATTGAACAAATATGAGATTGTTCATATCGTCAAATAGCTACACGTAGGGTTAGTGGGCTCGGGCGAGGCTTCTGAGGTTGGCGTAGTGGGCCAAGATGTTGGTTCTAGGGTTTGTCATTATGACGGAGAGGGGGAGAAGCGTGAGTGAGGTTACTGGAACAGTCTTCAACGTTCAGCGATACAGCATTGATGATGGCCCTGGGATAAGAACAACCGTGTTTTTGAAGGGATGTCCCTTGAAGTGTCTGTGGTGCTCTAATCCGGAATCGCAAAGCCAATACCCGGAAATTACGCATAGGGATGCGTCCTGTATTCATTGTGGGCAATGTGTCCAGGTCTGCACATATCAAGCGATTGCAGTGGATGACGCTGGAGTACATATCGCAAGGGATCGCTGCACTGCTTGTGGCAAATGCGTCGAGGTCTGTGATCCGCAAGTGCTGAAGATGATGGGAAAGTTGATGACAGTAGCTGAGGTGTTCGAGATAATCGAAAGAGATGTCGAATACTACGAAAGTTCAAACGGTGGTGTGACGCTTTGCGGCGGTGAGCCACTTCTTCAACCTGAGTTCACCACTGCGTTGCTAAAGCGGTCTAAGGAATCAGGGCTACATACGTGCTTGGACACGTCAGGATACGGCGCTTCATCAGCTCTGAGGAGGATGTTACCTTACACTTCCCTGGTTTTTTATGATGTCAAGCATACTGACCTCGAGAGTCACCGAAAATTTACCGGGAAACCAAACACGCTGGTCATGAAGAATTTAGAACTCATCGTTGAAAGCGGAACACCTGTAGTAATCCGAGTGCCAGTAATTCCAGGAGTCAACGATTCTGAAAATCACTTTGCCCGCCTTGCCGAAATTGTGTCTGCAATGTCGAAAGACCTGAGTGTAAATCTGTTGCCTTATCACAGGTACGGGTTGGGTAAATACAAAATGCTGGACTTGGAGTACAAGTTAACCGATTTACAACCTCCAACGAAGGAAGAAATGCATAAGGCAAAGGGAATTATAGAGTCGTTCGGGCTTTCATGTGAAGTAATGGTTTGACCGAAGGCTTATGTGGAGGAACAAATGATGATTAGTGTTCGGCAAAAGCAAATAGACGAAGAAGAATTCTTGGCCATGCGCAAAGACGTGCTATCTCTTTGGCCTACAGGCAAAGAGGTGGAGCTTGACGAGGCTGTCGAGTATCAAAGGAACCTGCCAGATAGCAAAAAGTTTTACAAGGTTCTTCAGAAAGTGCACGACGAGGGAAGGATGGTACTTTTCCCCCGATCCGGTACGCCGATTGTTGAAGATGAAATCGAGCTAGTTCATACGTTGAATGACCTAGGCATTCCCTTAATTCCATTTACAACCGATAGCTACACCAGAAATCTGCAATTTGATAAAGCGCAGAGGGGCTTGGAAGAAAGCATCAAGAGTGGCCGTCCGATGCTTAATGGCTATCCGATCGTAAACCACGGCGTGCACACTACGCGCAAAGTTGTCGAAGCATGCGATGCTGCCTTTGATCCCAGATGTTCTCGTTTGGCAAACAGTCTGGTCGGTGAGATTGCGTTTGCGTCTGGAATGACGGCGATGCCTAACAGTTTTTTTGGTTGGATCGGTGGCTATGACAAGAAAGCGACCGTAGAAGAGTGCATCCAGACTTCACAATATTTGGGAAGGCTAATTGGTTATTACGCAAGCAAGGGCGTGATCATTACGACGGACTGTCATGGGTGGCTGCCGAATGGTGTAATTCCCATGAGCGTGAACATCGCAACTCAGATCATCGAAGCGCTTATATCAGTTGAGCAGGGGGTCAAATGTGTTATGCCGCAGGTAAACCTGCAGGGAAATATGGCCCAAGATCTCGCCGATATCAGGGCAACGCCAAGGTTATACCGGAAGTACCTAGACAAGTTGGGTTATGACGATGTGATTATTCCAGGCATTGTCGGCAGTCAGGTACCTTTGTATCCCTTTCCTCAGGACATGGGTAGTGCGTTTGGATACATCGTTTACACAGCCACCGTGGCTGCATTGGGCCAGGTAGATGCGTGTTTTGTTAAGACAATTGATGAGGCGCTCGGTATCCCCACGAAGGAATCCCATGTGGAAAGCTATCGCTCTGCAAAATGGGTTTTCGATGTCGTACGCACCCAGCATTTCGAGGTCGATAGTGAAGATATCCGACAAGAAGAGATGATCACCGAAACCGAAGTAACCGCAATTTTGGACAGGGTGCTGGATCTTGGCGATGGGGACGTTGCCGTAGGCGCTGTGAAAGCAGTTGAGAGCGGGATGCTCGATTCTCCATTTTCAATAAACGTGCACGCACGAGATGAGGTTTTAGGGGTTCGTGATTTAAAGGGAGCTTGCCGTTATCTCGAATTTGGAAATCTTCCGATTCCTGAGGACATAAAACAATTCCATCGAGACAGGATTGCTGAGAGAGAAAAGAGCGAGGGGAGAAAAATGGATTATTACTCATCGATTGATGATTTTTGGGCAATTAGTGAGGGAAGGCTTCTGGGCCGAAGTTCTGGGCGCCCCAAGTCACATGGATCGAATAGTTGAGGAGCGCTTATGAAGAATAAGCCGACAGTTATAACTGGGACGGTTGGAGTTGATGCTCACGTGATCGGAACGAAAATCATATCGCGTGCGTTGCGTGATGCCGGCATTGCGGTGGTGGAGCTTGGCGCTCAGACTGCACCGGAAGAGTTTATCAAAGCAGCACAGGAAACTGATGCGGACGCGTTGATGATGAGCTCACTGTATGGGATGGCAGAAATCGATTTACAGGGTTTCAAAGAAAAATGTCTAGAAGCTGGGCTGGAAGGAGTGTTGCTTTACATAGGCGGAATTCTTGGCGTATCAAAACACGACTTTGAAGAGGACGAAAAAAAATTCAAAGAAATGGGTTTTGACAGAGTGTATCCACCACAGGCAGATATCCATGGAGCCATCAACGATTTGCTGGGCGACCTCGCCGCAAGAGGCAAGTTGTATGAGCTTACGGCGAATATCTGAGCCTGCAAGCGTTTTTCCCGGGAATCGAAGGTTGATGATTGCTTGTGAGGACACTTGAAAGAAGTATTTGTGTAGGACTAAAGAAGATGGGTCTTTGGGTTTGATGGGGGATAAATCAATCGATTTTCCCACCGCGAAACTCAGGATTTTCTTCTAGATGTTGATTTGAGTAACTAGAGGATCTACCCAGCAGGTTTCAAAAAGGAGGAGATTGAAAATGACTTTAACCACTTCTGCAACTACGGAAGTTAATCCGCAGGAAATTAAGAACGTTGTTGTAATGACAGAGCGACTGATACAGCTGAAAAAAGAGTGGGAAGATGCAGATCCAGCTGTTTACGTTGACGACACACTGCTATTTACGAAATCTTGGCAGGAAACTGATGGGCTGCCTTTAGATCTTAGGTGGGCGAAAGCTTTCGCAAAGCGCATGGAAGAGAGTCCGATTCTGCTCAGAGACAATGAACTTATCGTCGGCTCGCTGACGAAGTTCATTAGGGGAAACAACGTTCTTGTCGCGATGAAGCCTCGCGAAGTCCTTGAGATGGCCGAGAAAGGGCGATTTGATCGAAAGCTCAGTGACACTTCAGCGACATACATCGATCCGACAGATTTGAAGCTCTTGACTGAGGATGCCCGGTATTGGGTTGAGCATATGCCTCAAGTTAACTACGTCAATGAGGCTTTAAAGGAAGAACTTGGAGAAGAACACTTTGACCTAATGTTTGACAGAGGAATGGTGTTTGAAGGTCGTGCGGTTAGGCATAGTCCAGACCGAGGGTTGTTCCAAGGCTGGGGAGCCTTTGGCGGTGGAATTGCACAACCAAATATGCGTGTTATTCACAATGGGCTGAACCATGTTATTGCATTGGCGAAATCCGAGATGGACAAGATGGTGGATGCGGGAGCTCGTTTGCCTGGTGCTTCGTCAGCGGCACTTAGAAAGTATTACTTGTTGAAAGCTACCATCGTGTCTTGCGAAGCCATCATCACGTATGCGCACAGGTACGCCGAATTAGCTAGAAGCCAGGCGAGGGATGAGAAAAATCCGGTTCGGAAATTGGAGTTGGAAAAAATAGCTGAAGTATGCGACTGGGTTCCAGCTAATCCTCCACGCAATTACTGGGAGGCAGTTCAGTCTCTGCGTTTTCTGCACCTAGCGTGTTGGAAGGAAAGTTCAGAGAGGCCGGAAGTTCCAATTGGTCGTTTGGACCAGATTTTATATCCATTTTACGAGCAGGACATGGTGGAAGGTCGGCTCACTAGGCAAGATGCAGCAGAGTTACTTGGTGCGTTTTGGTTAAAAATTCGTGAGACGGAAAATTTGGTAACGATAAAGCGCGAGCATCGCGCAGCTCCGGGAACGCTTCTTCCAAACGTGACCCTTTGTGGTGTGGATGATAAGGGGTGCGATCTTACTAATGAAGTATCCTGGTTGGTTCTGGAGGTCATGAGACAGATTAAGTTGTCTGAGCCTGCAGTCTATATTCGGTATCACGATGGTATGGATAAGCGTTTTGTTCTGCATGCTTTGGAGTGCAACAGGGACTTTGGCGGCGGTAATCCCGCATTTCTAAACGATGAATTAGGGACGGCGAGATACCTGGCCAGGGGCGTAAAACCAGAAGATGCAGTTGGCTGGAACGCTAGTGGTTGTTTGGGTTATCACCTCGATTGCGCAGAGCATATGGCTGGTATGTTCAGCATAAACCAAGCAAAAATCTTTGAACTGACCATGCACAACGGCTACGATCCCAGAACTGGCAAACAGTTGGGTCTTGAAACCGGAGATGTCACAAAGTTCAATTCAATTGAGCAGTTTTACGAGGCATTTTTCAAGCAGGAGGACCATTTTGCTGAAATTCTTCGTAAGCATTACTTCATCTGGTGGAGCAGTGAGAACATGAATAGCCCCATGAGCGGGCTTCGAGTCGCAATGCTCTACGAGGACTGTATTCCTGCGGGAATGGCCTCTAGAGAAGGCGGGGCGCGCTATGCGGTTTGTCGCTCTTCTTGGATTGGTGACAGAGGAATTACGGATGTCGCTGATGCCATATCTTCCATAAAGCACCTAGTCTTCGATACCAAAAAGCTTTCCATGTCGGACCTCTTGGAAGCGATGAAGGAAAATTGGGAAGGTCACGAAGACATGCGTCAGATGTGCTTGAACGCTCCCAAATACGGCAACGACAATGACTTCGTCGATGACATTTTTAATCGGGTTTCATTGACAACCCAAGAGATACTTACTGCGAGGCCAGATCCATTTACCGGAGAGAAGCCGCTCTTGTTCAAGGGTGCTGCAGCCGGACATGTTACTCAGGGTGCCTCGGTGGGAGCCTTGCCCAACGGACGTAAAGCCGGAAGTCCCGTCAACGACGCTGGTACTTCTGCAATGCCGGGTATGGATGTTTTTGGCCCAACTGCCCTAATCAACTCTGCGACCAAAGTGAACCACGCTTGGGACACTGTTGGCATCACGCACAACATGAAGTTTTCAAAGTCGATGCTCAGCACCCCCGAGAAATTAGAGAAGCTTGCATCGCTAATAAAGACCTTTATGGCTCGCGGTGGTTGGCATATCCAGTTCAACATCCATAGTTCTGGAGAATTGTTGGAGGCGAAAAAGCATCCCGAGCAGTACAAAAATGTTCTAGTCAGAGTTGGTGGTTACAGCGCATATTTTGTGGATCTCCCGCCTGAACTGCAAGATGAAATTATTGCACGGACCTTGCACGAAGTGTCCTAACGGCAAGCCACTTGTACTGTCTGGAGTCGTAGGAGACTAACGGCTCTGGACAGTACGGCCGTGACGAGAAAGGGTTCATTTCTTGGCAGGAATTTCAACGTAAAGATATTTGAGGAATCTCGATACACGCTTAAGGTATGTAGGTAATTGATGGGAAATATCAAGGTCTTCATCGATTTTGGCAGTACGTTCACAAAAATGGTAGCCATTGATTTGGATGGAGAGGAATTGGTCGGCAGGGTCCAGGTTCCGTCGACCGTTGATACTGACATTAATATCGGGCTTGACGATGCGTTTAGCATGCTTGATCAACAGGTTGGCATTGGCGAATCAGAACGAGCAAGCGCCGTTGCATGTAGTAGTGCAGCCGGCGGGCTACGGGTCATTTGCGTAGGGCTGGTGCGCGATTTCACCACAGAAGCTGCTCGCATGGCCGCGCTCGGAGCTGGAGCAAAAATTGTCGGAACGTATTCGTATGAATTGTCTAGTACGGAAATTGCTGAAATAGAAGAGATTGCTCCAGATATTGTTCTTTTGACAGGTGGCACCGAAGGCGGAAATAAAAAAGTAATTTCCCATAATGCCAAGTGTCTCGCTTCTGCTGGTAAAGGTGTTAGCCACGTAATTGTTGCAGGAAATAAGGCGGCCTATGGTGATATAGCTGATATTTTCTGCAATTCCGGTAAAAACGTCATTTACACAAACAACGTTATGCCAGAAATTGGCACCGTTGATGTGGTGCCAGCAAATCGCAATATCAGAGATCTATTTATCAAGCGCATCACCGAGGCAAAGGGAATATCACGGGTTAAAGCTCGAATCAATGACGTTATTATGCCTACTCCGTCGGCAGTTCTCGCTGCTGCGGTATTGATGGCAGACGGGCTGCCAGAGTCTCCAGGATTCGGTGAATTGATTCTCGTTGATGTTGGTGGCGCCACTACGGATGTCTATTCGATTGCTCAAGGTATACCCACCAAAAGTGGTGTGACTATGGTCGGGTTGCCGGAGCCCTATGCCAAGCGAACAGTTGAAGGTGACCTGGGCCTGGTGTTCAATTTGGACAGATTAAATGAGATTGGCATGACCGAATGCGTTCCGTTCGAAATTGATAAAGGTGCGCTAAAAGTCCATGACATTGGGAGAATACCAAAAGGGAGTGAGGAGGAGTCACATGTGTGGCTGTCGTATTTGGCAGTCAAAACTGCGGTAGAGCGACATGTTGGACGTATTGAAGTGAAGATGTATCCAAATGGCGATATGTTTACCCAAAAAGGTAAAGACCTGAGCCACGTGAAACGGGTCGTTGGTGCTGGTGGTCCGGTGGTATTTTCGCAAAATCCACGTCAGGTATTGGCCGGATCTATTCAGCAGGATACTTCGCCGAGTTTACTCAAACCGAAAACAGCTGAATTCATGCTTGACAGAAGCTACATCATGTTTGCGTTGGGCCTTCTCGCTCAGAGTGAACCCGCTAAGGCACTAAGTCTAATGAAGAAGTATATTGTCAGCGCGTAGCGGTTGGAATTCATTGTGCAGTGCATGGCAGATACCCGATGTCAATTAACCCGTAGTTCGGGTCGCGTCGGCATATCGAAAGTGTCGTGATTATGAAGAGATAAAAGTCCCGGACTCGGGAACTTGATCCGAAGAGTGCAGTTTGGGTATGGAGATGGAATTGGATTCGGCTACCGCACAATCTGAATCGGTTATTCACATCAATTGTAAATGCCCAGTTGTTTAGTGGTTTCTACGTTGTCACGAGTTTGATTTGGACCAAGTGGCCAACCTATCTCATTTGCTGTTAGTGACAATCCAATCTTGTTAGATAGATAATTTTGAAAGGGATGGCTGGATGGATGCGACATATCTATTTGCTAGGAACATTTTAGGGATCAAATTCGAAGACCTTCCCTCTGACGTGGTTGACTCCACTAAGAAACAGATCCTTGACTTTATTGGGGTCGCATTGGGCGGATCATCTGAACCTGGCGTAAAGGAAATTGCAGACCTTGCCTTGGAATGGGGAGGGGCAGCACAAAGCAGCGTTATGAACTGGGGTTATAAATTGCCCACACCTAATGCTGCACAACTCAATGCGACGATGGCCCACAGTCTTGATTACGATGACGTACATGAGACGGCGGTCATGCATCCGGGTGTGGTTACCGTTTCTACAGCACTGGCTATGGCGGAGTACATTGGCGGGCTAAGCGGCAGAGAGTTTATAGCTGCAGTTGCCACGGGTACTGATTTCATTTGCCGCTTGGGACTGGCTACTAGACCAGGTCAAAATATTCA
>JAJYFX010000388.1 GCA_021785315.1 Actinomycetes bacterium
GAAAGGGCAGCTTTTACTCAAAGTTCAGAGTCCCGATGTGACAAATGCCTTCGATGCCTACCTGAAGGCAAAGAATGATGAGGCACTTGCAAATAGGTCACTTCAGCGATCGAAGGATCTGTTTGTGCATGGCGCAATCTCTCAGGCAATGCTTGATCAGGCCGAGAACGCCGAGAGTGATGCCGAGGCAGACCTTACGGCAGCCCTCTCTCAATTAAACACTCTCGGCGTCGACAAGACGCACCCTAGCAGTGTTGTGAATGTCTACGCCCCAATTTCCGGCGTTATTGTGGCGCAGAATGTGACCAATGCGGCAGCAGCGGGCGTTGGACTCGCTGGCTCCGCGACAGCATTCACGATCGCTGACTTGTCTCATGTGTGGATTGTTTGTGACGTCTACGAGAATGACATTCCTAAGCTCCAGCTCGGGCAGACCGCTCACATTGTTTTAAATGCTTTTCCGAATCGTCACCTGACTGGAAGGATCAGCGATATAGGACCAATCCTCGACCCATCTTTGAGAACCGCGAAGGTGCGCGTTGAAGTCCCCAATCCCGGATTTATTCGGCTGGGAATGTTTGCCACCGCGACCTTCGCGAGCCGGATGAATAAGACATTTGCTGTTGTTCCGGCCGATGCCGTGCTGCACTTGCACGATCGAAGCTGGGTCTTTGTTCCTGCCGGCGACGCACAATTCCGGCGAACTGAAGTACAGGCTGGGCCGCTCCTGGCGGGAAATCGTCAGGAGATCCTCTCCGGGATTGAACCGGGGCAACAGGTCGTCGCGAGTGCACTCATGCTTGAGACGGTAGGGAATCAATAAATGATCCGTGCTTTAGTTGATTTCGCATTAAGGAACCGGTGGCTCGTACTTGGAGGTGTAGTCGTTCTCACCTTCTGGGGCATCATTTCTTTCCGCAATCTCCCCGTTGAGGCCTATCCTGACGTCGCCAATAACTACGTCCAGATCATCACGCAATGGCCAGGGCGCAGCGCAGAAGAGATTGAACGCCAGGTCACGGTTCCAGTTGAGATCCAAATGGCAGGCATTCCTCATCTCACGCACTTGCGCTCCACGACACTTGCCGGTCTCTCGAGTTTGATGTTGATCTTCGACGACAGCTCAACCAGCGATATGAATCGGGAACATGTCCTGGAGCGCCTCAGCCAAGTCAACCTTCCAGCTGGCCTGATTCCGCAAATGGGCACTGACTGGAGCCCTGTCGGCCAGATTTTTTGGTACACCGTTGAAAGCACAAACCCCTCCTACGACGTAATGGAGAAGAAATCCATTGAGGATTGGACTCTCGAAAAGTCATTCAAGGGCGTTCCGGGCGTGGTTGATGTTTCCAGTTTTGGTGGGCCAACGAAGGAGTACCAGATAAGAATCGACCCCGATAAGCTTATCTCATACGGGCTCTCACTCAGTCAGGTCGAGCAGCAGATCGCCAACAATAACACAAATGGCGGCGGCAGCTTCATTGAAGAAGGCGCACAGCAAGTCAATGTACAGTCCCTGGGGCTTTACAAAAGCGTTCAGGACATCGCGAACACAGTTATCAAGACATCGAATGGTACTGCTATCAGAGTTGGAGATATCGCGACAGTTGCTCAAGGTCCCAGGATTCGCCTGGGACAGATTGGCCGTGCAACCCATCTAGGTGACGGCACCATTATTGATAATCCCGACACCGTTGAAGGCATCGTTCTTCTACAAAAAGGTGATGACTCTGACCCGGTTCTTCAGGGTATCCATGAGGAAGTGAAGAAGCTGAACCGCTCCATCTTGCCGAAAGGGGTAAAGGTAGTTCCCTTCCTTGATCGCTCCGACCTGGTGCGTTTCACCGTGGACACCGTGGAACATAACCTTACTGCAGGAATGATCCTGGTTTCGATCATCCTGTTTACTTTTTTAGGCAATGTGCGCGGCGCCATCATAGTGGCACTTACCATACCTTTTGCGCTTCTCTTCGCGTCCATCTGCCTTGACTTGAGCCACATTCCTGCAAACCTCCTCTCGCTTGGGGCGTTGGACTTTGGTATGGTTGTCGACGGCTCCGTGGTCATGATCGAAAACATTGTGCGTCATCTTTCGCAAAGGGACGACACTCGAACTCCTGCTCGTCAAATCCGGGATGCTGCACACGAAGTCCAACGGCCTGTCTTCTTCGCGATTGGAATCATCATCACCGCGTACCTCCCTATCTTTACTTTGCAGGCGGTTGAGGGACGACTTTTTAAGCCGATGGCGTGGACCGTAGCATTTGCGTTGCTTGGTGCGCTCACCTTTTCCATGATCATTGCTCCTGTGCTCGCCAGCATCTTTTTCGGCAATGGCGCCAAAGAATGGGACAACCCGTTGATGCATTGGCTGATCCGCCGCTATCGGTCCGCAGTCCGAACAGCGATTCTGCATCGGTATGTTACGGTTGGCACCGCAGCAGTTCTTTTTCTTGGAGCAGTCTTTCTCGCAATAGGCGGCGCCATCGGCTCTGAATTCCTCCCTCACCTGGATGAGGGATCGATCTGGGTGCGTGGAACTCTTCCGCCCAGTGAAGGTCCAAGCGCTAGCATCGACTTTACAAATAGAGCACGGGTTGTAATGGCAAGCTTCCCTGAAGTCACTCAGGTCATAAGCCAGACTGGAAGGCCAGACGACGGCACCGATACGACGGGATTTTTCAATACTGAATACTTTGTAGACCTGAAGCCCAAAGAGCAGTGGAGACCCATCTTTCAT
>JAJYFX010000389.1 GCA_021785315.1 Actinomycetes bacterium
CTGAGAAGGAATTTCTTGCCACCATGGCGGGTGCGCACCACGTCGTCAACTATCGCAAACAAGACTTCGTCGATGCGATCCGCCTTGTCGCGCCCAAGGGTGTAGATATCATCGTTGACGTGGCCCCCCATGCCAATCAAGAACTAAGCCAAGCGATTGCGGCCCAAAACGCTGTCATAGCAATTTATGCCAGCGACGCCAGTGCGATGTCTATTCCAATTCGCCCGTCAATGACTTCAAACCTGAGATACCAGTTTGTCATGGTTTACACCGTGCCGCCCGAGGCCAAAAAAATGGCCGTAGCTGATGTTCAGAGAGCCCTCATCGGCGGAGCGCTGAAGGTGGGCAAAGAGGCCGGCTTGCCGCTGCTGCATTTCAGCCTGGAACAGACCGCGGCAGCTCACGCAGCCGTCGAGGGGTCTGCGCTTGGCAAGGTTTTAATCAATATAAATCGATGATTCAGCGATTTTGACCCGTCATCGATGGCGGGATCACGCGGGGGAATTAGAAACCTTACAGGCACGGTTTGGAATTGGTTTTTCGTTCCGGCAATCGAATTCCTAGATACGCGGTGAAGGCAGGTCTGGCGGGAATTTCGGCTTTCCGTCAATCAGGACGAACGCAACGGAGGCTGGTTCGTTTGTGTGGTTTCGCCAGCCGTGGTTGGTTCCAAGCTGGATAAGCACATCGCCAGCTTTCATCACGACTTGGGAGTCGTCGAGATCCATCGTTATCTCGCCTTTAATGCAAATCACATAGTCGACCGTGTCGGTCCTGTGCATCGCGCTGTAGCTGGCTCCGGGTGCGCTCTCGATAATGCAAAAGCGGGTGCCTCCCGGCGGAGGCGGTGTGCCAAGCGTCCATTGCCCCGCGTCCTCGGTCTCTAGATAATCGACGGGTAGATCTTTGGTAGCCCACATGAGTGTTGAACGCCGCTGGCCAAGCTGGCGATAATTGGCGGCTTCTCCGTCCGAGACCACTATTGATTTGCCCGACTCGTCGTGGCCGGTCACGATTCTTCGAGTAGCGCTGAAATGATGTTCGTTGTTCTTCATCCCTGTTGAACGGTTCCTTTGGTGAATTCCCTCGCCGGATGATGTGTACTTCAGTCTCGGGCAGTAGGCGGCGCATACTTTCAAATTCATCGCCGCCAAGTTGCCGAGGTGCAATCTGCTCCTAAATTAACACAGATTGTTCGCACCGGCGCACCAAAGAATCGAAATAGCCCGCAGCGGAATCGGCATTGACGGATTTCAAAATCGGCTCAGCCTCCGGGTGACCTTGGAGCGGGACTCGACTGGGTCCAGACAGGGTATGTCGATGGGAATCTTTGCTAAATACTTGCATTCCGGAGCAGCGCTGCAATCGGCTTGGTTCGCGAGCAGATGAAATGGCGGGATCCAATCGTATCGCGCGCGCAAGGCCAGGGACCGAGGCAAACGGCTACGCGTGTTGCTTGGGTCCCAAGCGCGTCTGAATGGGCTACGATAAGTACCTAGCGAAGGGCCGGAATGAACCAGGCGGACCGAGTGTTGGCATTTTGTTTTCGAGTCCTTGCCGGCCCGGGGAATTGCGAGTTCTAAATTCTTAGCCTGGACGGCAATGGGCATGGATTGAACCACAAAGTGGAGGATGCTGCAATGGAATCGGTGACTATTGACGGAATAAGTACCAGATACGAGGTAATCGGCTCCGGACCGCCTGTGCTCATGTTTTCGCCGGGAGGTTTCGACTCGGCTTTGGACAATTGGCGCACATTCTCGATCTATCTTCGTCTCAAACTGTTGGACCATCTCAGCCAGCGGTACACCTTGGTCACATTTGACCGCCGTGAGTCGGGCTCATCCGGCGGGAGGGTGGAGCGAATTGGCTGGGATGATTATGCACGCCAGGGAAAGGGACTGCTGGACCACTTGGGTTTTCCGCGCGCGCACCTGATGGGCGGATGCGTGGGTTGCTCATCGGCGGCAACGCTCGCGGTTGCTTACCCTGAAATTGTACTCAGCATGGTGTTGTTCTCACCTGCCGGAGGACCGAGATACCGCATGAACCAACACGCTCGCCTTTACCAGCACATGGCCTTTGCGGCTGAAAATGGCCTGGATCAGGTGGTGCAGCTCGTTCGAAGTCACGACAAGAGTTTCTCTCAGGATCCACGGGTCGGGCCATGGGTGACTGTATTAAGACGCGAAAATTCATTTGCCGAGTCCTATTCCAACATGGATTTGCAGAGATACCTGACGATCGTGGGCGGCATGGCCCGGACCCTTTTCAATCGCGACACAGTTCCCGGCCCAGAACCGGAGGATCTCATGCAGCTTGATATCCCCGCCCTTATAGTTCCTGGTCAGGATCAGTCGCATGCCACTTCTGCGGCGCGCTACCTAGAAGAATGTCTCCCGGAGTCGCAGTACTGGGATGTGCCGGTGAGCAAGCAGACTGAAGATACCGCGCCTCCGCGAATATTGCAGTTTCTCGATTCCATCTAAAGAGTTCTCAGCTAATACTGCGATCAAAAAAGATCCAAGCCATCTTCAAGCCTGGCTATTTGATCAAGGCGCTGTTGGTGCACGCCCCCTTTGAAAGGGAGCGTGCACCAGGCTTTCGTTGTCAAACAAGGAGATCTGGGGGGTAACCGCCGCGACAGGACGCTGATACGCGACATAAACGTGCGTGGCAGCCAGAACGTATTCACGCTTGCTGCACAAAGCGGCGTCCGGCAAAATGGGA
>JAJYFX010000390.1 GCA_021785315.1 Actinomycetes bacterium
CGGACTGCGCTGACCCGGGCCACCACGGTAAAGGGCCAGATTGACCAGCTGACTCCGCAGATCGAACAGCTAAAGACGCAAGAGCAATCTCTCGAAGGCACCGGACAACAGCTCCAGGCCAAACTTGAACTCTTCAGGTCTCAGAAAGACACTATGAAGGCTCAATATACGGCTGCCAAGGCGTCCACCAATGCAATGGAAGGCCTGACCGGACTTTCCGAGAATATGACCGACGTCTCCATGATGATCGACCGCGCCCAGGACAAGATAACTGGGCTCCAAGCAAGGGCAGCCGCCGTCAGCGAGCTCGCCGATTCCGGAGTCCTCGATAATCTGGCCATCGGTTCGGCGGCGCACGATGATAT
Organism: Actinomycetes bacterium; assembly: GCA_021785315.1. Next base: position 366 of record JAJYFX010000390.1, read on the forward strand.
CGAAGCTAAGCTCAGCGCCGGATCCACAGATTCGAATGTGGATTACCAGCTCGAAGCGATGAAAGCGCAGATGGGAATTGGTGCTGGATCATCAGCGCCTCAAAAGGGCGTCGCTGCTGGCAGCACTGACACCATGGTTATCAGGATCACCGGAGATTCGCTCTACGAAGTTCCCGTTTCGGTGAAGCCGGCGCTTGACAGCCTGGATGAGGCTCTCGACAATGCAATTACCCAGAACGATCCGGATACTTTCGCCAAATCCATAGACGAGCTCATAAAGCTTATCCACGCAGTAGGCAAGGAGCTCCCTGCGAGTGACCTTAGGGCGTCAGATCTCCTCGTTCCCTCGCATGATATGACGATCGACCAGGCAAAGAAGATGCTCGAAGAGGAGCCGCACGAGTAGCCGCACAGCCGCCACTGCGTCGCTCTCGAAACTCAATGCGCATGCCCGGCAGATATGTATTTGGCCGGCATGGGAATCAGTCCGATAGCTGCGCCCGGCAATGCCATCCGCTGCCCGGGTCCTCGCCGGCCGGTTCCAGAAGACCAGATCGCGCCGGTCGAGTAACGCCGATACCGGGCATTCCTTTTTTGACTCTGACACGGTTTGCGTGCCGCGGCGGCGTTCTCGCTCGCAAAAGCCTCTCCTAACGGATTCTCTCGCCCAGAACCTGCTTGGCGTTTGCACGCTGAACATGATTCATTGCAAATCTCTTGGTCAGCAGCGGTCAGTCCGCATTAGAGACACCCGCAGGTTGCTAATGGCCGCGCGAGTGAACCACATGAAGCATCACGTCAAGCGGAGGCTCGTGTCCCGTCCATATCCAAAATGCCCTGGCCGCTTGATGAGCCAGCATTCCGATACCGTTGGAATACCTTGCGCCGGCCGCCCGTGCATCCGCCAACAGCGGAGTCACAGCCGGATAATAAACAATATCGCAAACAAAGTGCCTGCTCTCGATGAGCTCAGCCGGAATCGGGCTTCGTCCCTCGCCGTTGGTCTCGGCCATCCCAACACTTGTGGCATTGATAATGATATCGACATTCCTGGCATCCTGGACTGTGCCCGCACGAGCTACAGGCCGACCCAGCGCCACAACTTTGGAAACCGCTTCATCACGCCTGCCAACTACCACGATCTCGCTTACGCCGGCCTCTTCCAGAGACAGCACTATTGCCCGTGCGGCGCCGCCTGTCCCCATGATCATCACCGATTTACCGGCAATGCTCTCCGTAAGGTCTGACTCAAGGGAAGAGACCAGAGCGGGGCCATCGGTGGAATCCCCGACAAGCTCACCATCGTCCCAAAAGACACAATTGACCGAATTCAGCCTCCGGGCACGCTCTGTTACCCGGTCAAGATGACCAATGATGCTCTCCTTATGGGGCATAGTCACAGACAGACCGGCAATTCCCGCGGAACGTATTCCGTAACAAGCACTCTCCAGGTGCTCCCGGGTGACTTTCAGAGCCACAAAGACCGCATCCAGCTTTGCCGCCGTGAATGCCGCATTTAATAGCACTGGCGAAAGTGAATGGTCAATGGGATCTCCAATGACTGCAAACACTTTGGTAACGCCAGTTGGCCACGGAAAAACACTCATCGACCTCTGGTGAATCATAAGCCGGTCTCCATATACCGTCGCAGCAGATTGCTCAGGCAAATGGTAGCTCATAGTGTCCTCCTTCGAAATCGGTCCGTTCAACATACAGAAGCTCCTGAAAGCCTGGCAAACCCGCTGCACGGAATTCCCAGGATTTTCCCACGGAGGACCTGCAAGACGACACCTGAATTACTTGGCCACATAAATCTGCGGCACAGCGATGTCCAACCTTATCCGAGCCAGCGCCCGAGCGCGTCAGCATGCCTAACCCAGCCCATTGCTGCTAGCTAATCTCTCATTTGCCAGCTGACCCGCATAGGTTGTCGAAAATGCCTCAGCTCCGTTTTTATTTACAACCACGTAGTACAGCCAGTTCCCAGAAGCTGGATTTAGCGAAGCCTGGATCGCGGTCTGTGAAGGCAATGAGATCGGAGTCGGCGGAAGGCCACTAATGATATAGGTGTTGTAAGGCGATTTCACTTGGAGATCAGCAAGAGACAGATGGGTGACGGTGTTACCAAGGCCATAAATCACCGTCGAATCAAGCTGCAGCTTCATTTTCTGGGCAAGCCGATTGAGGATCACTCGGGCCACTTTGGCGGCATCGCCAGGATAGACAGCCTCTTTCTCAACTATTGAGGCCAAAATCACCAGCTGATATGCGTCTAAACCTTGGCTTTTCGTTTGTGGAGTGAGTCCCAGACTGAGCGCATGGGTCACAAAAGCATTGACCATCATTTGCAAAATGCTCTTATCGG
>JAJYFX010000391.1 GCA_021785315.1 Actinomycetes bacterium
CGATCAGGGTCTAGATGGCAGCATAAGTCGTCACCATGAACCTGCTCCAGTAGCAGCGACACTTTCTTTCCGGCCTCTTGGGTGGGGGCCTTGGGTTCTGCTTTGATTCATTCCGGGACAAACCGGGTTCAAAAAATGCTGCCTAAATGCTGTCTTAACTAGGCTAATACACGCATATTTCTGGGCAGAATAGATTTTATTTACTTAAAAATCAATATGTTAGTTGTGGATGTGGCGGGAATTGAAACCGCGTCCGGCCCTTACTGGCGGGGCCTGGCGAGGCATGCTGTCTAAATGCTGCACTAACAATTTAGTGAGACATGAGAAGTCTTGGCGGCCACCTACTTGTAAGTTCCAATATTGCCCGGATCGAGCACCAACACCTCTGGTAGGTGGCAAAACCGGCGACAGCAGGTCGTCAGATTTCAGTGCCTTGATACTGTCGTGAGGGTTATCCCGAATGTTCAGGAGGACATGGCTGTGGTCAAAGGCGCAGAATAGGGGAATATGGGGGGTGACCACAGATGCCTTGAGATTGCGGGCATGGTCATGATTGCCGATCAGAATGTCAAAAGCCAGCAATCCAGCGGCCTCATGGGGATAGTTCTGGGCAATGACGCCAAACTGGCTCGGCAGAGCGTCTGGAAGCGCCATACCGGGCAGTGCAACCTCAAGGCTGGCGTAGGCAAGGTCATCCCCGCAACAGTCAGTACGCCGTCGGCCACGGGAATTCTCGCGGCCTGCGCCAGCCTTGAGGCGATATACTCGTTGTAAACCAGATGTGGCGATTCGTTGCCATCGAATTTGAGAATGCCGTGCAATGTGCAGGCGGCAGGGCTGGTAATACCCGGTGATCCGCGAGTTTTTCGGGATATTTTATGGATGCGGTAGGGTACAGGCACTGGAATACCTTTTGCCAAAACTTATATGGGAATCTGAGGGGTTTTTTGTCTTGTAATTAGTTCTTGTTCCATTCAGAGATTTTCTTCCCCGTGCGAACACCTTGCGGTACGGTTGCTCCGTGGTAGCCGCCTCTGGCGTTACCGACGTGCATGGTCTGCTTTGGATTTGGACGCTCCCCTGTTAGTTCGACGCCATTGGCCTGAGCCTGCATGCGGACGTATCCGCGCAGCATCTTCTCGCGGTAGGAGTACCAGCCAGGACGGTTCTCCACCTGCAGCATGACGGATCCATACCCAGCGCCCTTGAGTTTCCTAATCTGCGCCGAGTAGCGTTTCTGGTCGATCGGAATGCGGCCGTCCCCACGCTTTCCAGAGATAATCTTGTATGACTGATACATGGCATCAAGTGACCGGAATAGGTCATCATGGTCGGCTGTTGACCATACGATATCCTCAAACTCGGGTTCGCGATGCAGAACAGCCTTCTCATATGGCTTTTTCAGCTCGGCGTTGATCGACTGGATTGCGTCGGAGAGGCCGAGCGAGAAAAGATCCCAACCGATCTGGGTAACAGTCTCTTCGGCCGAGTAGGCTCCCCACATGATTCGTTCCATGATGGAATGCACATAGTACGGGTAACCATCGCTGACCATAGCGATCCGCCAATTGACGTTGTCGTCGACTTCCAGCCCAAAAGTATCTGCCGTTTCTAGGACAATTTCCCTGCGTGCTTCCCAACCGAGTCGGGGCAGTTCGACGGTCTCCAACTGACGGTAGGCGGATTGGTGGGCCCCGAGCAGTTCGTCGAGAGATTTCGCAATTCCGGTGAAGATGAACTTGAGGTTGATCGAGCGATCACCCATCTGTTTAAGCAAGGCGGCAAACATATTCCGTTCATTCGCATCTTGGATGGCGTCGAACTCGTCTACCACTACCACGGGGTTTTCGGAGTGTTTCCCTGCAATCTGGCTGAGTATTTCGACGGCATCTCCGATGGAGCGGATAGATGCCGCTATATCGATCCCGTTGCTTTCGGAACCTTCGCCGATCCTGATGCCGCCCCATTCGAGCGATAGCGAGCATGTTGTCTTCACGCTCTCCGTCCTAGGCTTGCGGACAGCCTGGCTCGCAATGTTTGCAATGACAGTGTTGAAGGTGTCGTTTGGTGACCCTGACACGAAGATCGGCTCAGCACACGCACTCTGGTATTGGAAGGCAGCCGTAGCCCCGAGGGAACTTTTTCCGACTCCGCGGTCACCATAGATGAAGATGTGCCGACCAGCGGCATAAAGACTCTTTCGGATGGCATCAAACTCCATGTCCCGCCCCTTGAGGAACTGGATGCTCTGGATTGGGCGTGACGCTGACAAGGTCTCGCCAAGTTTTGCGCCGAACCCTTCCTCCGTGTATTCAGGCATGGCCACCCTTCACCTCCGTATTTTTCTCGGCATAGCAGAATCCTTGGCTATCTTTCATACTAACCGTGTGCTAGGGGGCGCGAGTTTAGCACGTCCCGCTTGAGGTTAGAGCGCAAACTACACCTCAACCTTGAAGCCCAACTCAACATCGCAGCCTGCTTGTCCACCGCGAATACCCCAATTTTCTTTCGAAATTTCCCTAAGAAGAATTTTTACATGATCTTTGGGAATTCCAAAGGGCTCAAGGTTGCTCACAATGACCTTGTACAAATTTCGTTTTGCATCAAGTGAGCGCCCCGCAAACGCATCAATACTGATATGCGTATAAAACTCCGGTTTTTCACGAGCAGGCGGATACGCGAAGCGGTGAGGTTCATGCACGATGAGGCGGA
>JAJYFX010000026.1 GCA_021785315.1 Actinomycetes bacterium
CCGAGATGTTCTGCGGTGGTAACTATGTTCACCATGACGGACCCCGTCAACGCCGTTTTCGTTCCAAAGGTAGAAGATGAATATACTCTCGTTACCCCGGAATTTGAGGGCGAATTCTATGAGGTGGAAGTGAATGATTTGGATGGTATCTAATGTCCGTAGGTGAACGGACGCGGCAATTGCGAGAACTCTTTGCGATGTCGCAAAGTCATCTGGCCCAATTGTCCGGAGTTACCCAGGGCCTGATATCCCAAATTGAGCATGGACGTACCGAGCCAAGCGACGAAACCGTGAAGGCTCTCGCTACCGCGCTGGGCGTGGGTACGGGATGGCTAAAAAGAGGTCAGGTAGTCGTGCTTCCAGAAGGTACTCTCAAGTTTCGACGTCGCGCCTCGGCTTCGGAGCGATCTTTATTAGAAGCACGAAGGCGTTTAGAGATTTTAACAGAGGTGATCCGAGAACTCTCGGTTGGTGTACGCCTGCCACGGCTCCGTCTTCGGATGTATTCCCCGCCCAATGGCTTCTCCCAAATCGAGGATATGGCCAGAGTGACTCGCGAATTGCTTAGTATCCCACCTTCCGGTCCCATTCATCATTTGACCCGTGCGGCAGAACGCGCTGGAGTCTTCGTCGTTCGTATCGCAACTGAAACGGATGTTCACGATGGGATTTCAGTTTGGCGTTCAGAGCAGGAATTTCCCCTACTTGCCTGTAGGAGCGAAATAGCAGGCGACCGTCAGCGGTTTACTATCGCGCATGAGCTTGGGCACCTTATTATGCACTCAATTGATTTTGACCTTCACCAAGCCGAGAGTCAGGCTAATGCATTTGCAGGAGCTTTACTAATGCCTCGTGAAGATGCGATTGAGGCACTAAGTGGAGCAACTTTGAGAAATCTTGTAAGACTGAAATCTTTTTGGGGAATTTCAATTCAAGCGCTGATTCAGCGCTCCAAGGCTTTAGAACTCATCAGCTCGGAATATGCAGGTTCGCTATACAAGCAACTAAGTGCACGTGGGTGGCGTACTAACGAACCGGTGAACGTGGAAACCGAGAATCCACGACTTCTAAATGATCTGCTGGAAAATAAATATGGCAAAGCGTATGACATAGTAGCGATCGCTCGAAAGTTCGAAGTAAGCCCGATAGTAATGAACTTGATTCTTGCCCATGGCTCAAAACCTTCCGAGAATTTTTCAAGTTTGGCTCGGTTAGGTACTCGGTCGCCTGGAATCGAAAGTGGCTCGCTTAGCCCTAGAGGCGGGCGTGGAATCGAATAGCGCAACATCAGGGACCTGAGCGTTGGTTTCTGCGGCGTGGAATCAACAATGGGGGCTAGCGCTTCATGACTACCCCCCAAAAAATTGGTCAACCTGATAACATGAGTACCTGATCCTCTCAGCGCGGAAAGTGAGTCGCGAAATCACTCTGAGTAATGCTCTGTCTTACTGAAATATCCGCGACGCCTGATTGGACTGTCAGCGGTTACTGGTCGTTGCCAATAAGAAACTCTTCGAAAGCAGACTCGCTGATGCGCCACTTGCCGGCATGGATGCCGGTTCGCACACCTTTGAGCTTTCCGGCATTCAGCAGGTTCCTCATTGTCCTGGTTGGCAGGCGAAGGATTTCTGCCTAGGTTCAGCGAGGAGCGGGCGCGAAAGGCGCGAAGCGCCGGGAAGCGGACCGCCTCTTGATGGCCCTGATGGGCCGGGTTTCGAGCCGAAGATCAACGTCACTGACCAGCAGAATGTAAGAGGATTGCAGGAGACTGCGAAAACTGTTGTGGTGCACAAGAAGTTCGCTGCTTTCGATGGTGATCCAGGCCCTATCGAATGCGATTTCCGATTTGGAAGTCAGATCGATGTTATTGTCATCAACGGTGACAACGCCAGGGTCTTTAGCCGCTACGCGGCCAAGTATGCGACCAAGGCCATCTGCGAGGCCAAGGGTTTCGCCCAACGTTTCAAGTCGCTGGCTTGTATCGAGGCTTTACTCAACGCTGCCCGGTGGTCCAAGCTATTGGCCCGTCGGGCTTGGATTATGGGTGAGGATCCACGCTTCAAGGAGCTGAACCTGCGTAAGCGCGCCAACACATTTGGATTTTCGGGCTGTTTTCTCAGCGCTAGCCGAGATTGGTCCGTGAGCTTTCTCGAGCTCAAGCAGCTCCGCATGAAGTGGGCAATTGAGCACGCTAACTCTGAAAGTCCTGCGGCATTGAACGTCCCTCAAGAGTTGTTCGATGATGATGAGGTCACGTGGGGCGTCGTAGCTTACGGCTGGCATTCTCAGCTCGACGCACTTGCCGTCCGTTTCTGGTGGCGGGAAACCGAAAATGCGCGTCAGTATGAGATTGATCAGGGCCGTCTATTGCGTGATTTGCGAAGGCAGGTGGCATGATGGGTGAGAAGAAGTTCAAGCCAGAACTTCCGAATCGAATCTTGACCATCGCTGAAGCTGCTGCTGAATTGCGGTTATCAACAAATACGGTTCGAAAGCTTTTGCACGAGGGCCGCCTGAAAGGTGTTAGTACGGGACGGTATGGTGGCGTGTGGCGGATATCCCAACGCGCCATCGATGATTTCATGTTTAATGATCCTGGCGCTTGTGCATAGTAGATTTCAGCTTGTCAAGCCAACAGATTTTGCTACGGACGCGAATGTCAGTGCTTAATTTAGTGCTTAATTTTTGTATTCAAAGGTGTTAGCTTCTGGTATTTGCTGGTTTATCCAACTGCATGGAGCAGGGAATATGGCACCGTGAGATAGCTCCGAGGTATTTTGCATAGATCTCGTAATGAGCAGGTCAGGAGTTCGAATCTCCTCTCGGGCTCTTCGAAATGGCAGATCATGTCTGATTATCGCATTTTTGCGGCTCCCTTAGCTGTTCCGAAATTGTCGTCTGTTTGCTAATCACAGTGGTATCGGTCGGCTCCCGGAAAATTGGTAACTTGGGCAAGTCAACGAAGCTCCGCCGTCCACTCCGCTTCCCAGGGTCAAGGTTGGCCCTGTGGATTGCAAGTCGGCCTTTCGTGGTATATACTGTTAAATGAAGTTTCCTGGTACTGTTCCAGGAAAAAGTCGCGAGTCCCGGAGGGCCAGTCCGAGGATGCCAAGAGGCATCGTCTAGGACGGGAACCGGGACTTACGCATTTCTTGAATTGGGACTGATTCAGATAGGTTCGTTTATTACTCCTGTTTTTTGGAGTCGGTCAAAATACCCAGCATCTTCAGTACCAAGGAGAAACTATCGAACAACTCCACAGATTGCGACAGCCATCCAAAGGAAAGCTCTTCCATTCCATGCCAGTCGTAATTAAGCGAACCTGAAGAGCCGAAGTTTTTCAGCGCATCGAGAATCGTTCCCTTGTCGCGCTCATCCTGGCGCAGGCCTCTACTTTCGATATACACCTGGGTGACTCCCGCGTGCAGCATCTGCGGAATAATCTTGGCAATTCCGCTTGGATCTGGCCGCATTCATCAATAATCTAGGTTTAGGCTCAGACTCGCGCCAAATTACGGCAATTGGCCAGTTCATTGCCTGACCTGACCCTGCCAGGGAAATGAGCATAAGCACAGGACGAGCAGGCGAGTGACGCACTACGATAGGATCACCGCATCCTTTAAAGATATTTGGGGGAGGGGCAATGCCAGAGGATATTTCAAACGCAGCAATCCCGTATCTTCCTCCGTTGACGTTCGGACCTGGTTCGGTTGATTGGCAGCACAGGATAGATCCAGCCCAGTTGCGCAGAGAGCGTATGGAACGGGCAAAGGCAACGCTAAAGCAGAATGGGATACCCGCCATATTGGCCAGCGGGAGCGAGTACTGCAGATATCTTACTGGTCTCCGTGGGCCAGAATTCACGCCAGACCTTTGGTATGTTTTGTTTCTTGCAGAGTCTGATCCCATAGTTTTCGCCCACGCCGGATATGTGCGCAACATGCCTTCCGAGGTGCCCTGGATCAGAGAATGGCGCGTCGCCCGTAGCTGGCTTAGGGGCATACCCGGCAAAGCCGCTTGCAAGTTCGAAGCAGCGGAATTTGCCAAAGACATTCGCATTGAACTAGAAAAACTCCAGCTTGTAAATGAGCCACTTGCAGTTGCCGGGTTTGACTCCTACGCTCGGGACGCGCTTGGCGAGGTATGCAAGACCATCGTTTCCGGCGACGAGCTCATGCTGGAGGCGATGGCAGTAAAAACTTTAGAGGAGATTAACTGCCTGCGCATGGCGGGTGCGATCACGGATCGCATGTGGGCTGCCATTGCACGCGGAATGCATGCTGGTATGACAGAGTCTGAAGTGGCAGCCGTGGGGAGGTCCGCCGGTAGCAGCGGCGGAGCGGACAAGGTGGTAGCCGGATTTCGAGCTGGCCCGCTTGCGTATGAACGGGGAATCAAGGGAACAAATCTTTTTATCACTCATGGAGACCTGTTGTTTGGAAATGTCTGCGGAACCAGTTATATGGGTTACAATGCGTGCTCCTACAGGACGTTCGTCGTAGGTCGTGGGCCCACCACAGAAGAAAATGCCTGGATGGAGGAACTTAAGAACCGCCTTCTGGGTGTCATCGGAGATCTTGTCCCCGGGGGGGAGACAAGTGCTGCTGCGCGGCATTTTCCCTCTGCCAGGGATTTGGGGTACGAGAAGGAGGCCGAGCTATTGACGATCGAGATTGGGCATGGCATTGGACTTCATCAATACGAGCAGCCTGTAGTGAACCGCCAGTGGTCTGTAGCCTTCCCCCAAGAGATCAAGGAAGGCATGGCAATCGCTGTTGAGGGTCGAGCCGGAATCCCCGGCAAGTCGACCGTGAGAATCGAATATATGGTAATCGTTACAAAAGATGGACCGATGCTTATCGATCGGTACCCGACGGACATCATTCCGGTGTCTTAAAGACCTGGGATGAATGAACGGCCAAGGTTTCCTTGTCGTTTGGTTTCCGCAGTTTGGCTGGATTACCGGAGGGTCAAGTCTGCCATGGATTTGGCTTGGAAGGGTTGGGGTCGGTCCCCCGGCTCTCGCGATTGCCAGTCATGAGTTTGAATGCAAAACTCGGCATGCTCCAAGCTTGTCGTGCGCATTGCCCTTCGCCTCGTCTAGGCGCCCCGGGCAAAATGCGTGCGGTCTCCTTTTTTGGGCCGGGTGTTTAGTGGCCGGCAAGGCCGGAATCTGGCCAGCAGTCCTCTGCTGATATTTACTGCAGTTTTGCGAGGTGGAAACCGCACTCTGCCGCCGGAGTTCTCAATACGGCTTCACAGCGTCTCGAATTATCACGCCAAATCCATTCCGCTCCGTTTTGGGTCGCAACCGATCTGAAGGCGCGATGAGCTGGTGAAACCGAACACGATCGTTTGGAGCGCCAAGCCTTGATGCCGCAGCAGCCCTGGTGCCGTGCAATGAGGTGTCCTTCACCAAGGCTGTCGTGTGTCCGGTGCATTTGTGGAACTATATGCTTTAGAGATTTTTGCATGACATAACTGATGGCTATTGTTTGGCCGATGCATTCTGGTTTTCGATGTGCTGACGGCCAGATTTAATGCGGGTTTTCGTCGACGCTCCGCATGTTAAATGGAATAAGTCTGCATGCTTTCAATTTACGACGCCAACTACTGATGATCGCGTTGCCTTTGGTTGTCTTGAGGAAAGGTGATCAGGAATTGACGGTTCGACGATCGGTTGTCGGTCGAGCGTTCGCAGGGGGAAGCTGGCATAATTAACGTTGGCGAGGGCAGAGATTGTTCACGGGGATTATCCAATGCCGAACTGGGCAGTTCACTGCAAAGGAGGGGACCATGACGATACCCTTGGCGCGGCGGTTGACAAATCGGTGGTTGATCGTGTCTTGGGGCCGGATATGGCTATGTTTTGGCACGGCGGCGGTTGTGATTGCGGGCTGCGGGACTGGGAGTATTGGCGCAGGCTCAGGTTTGCCGCCGGGCGACGCGATCGTTAGCACCACAGGATCTGCTGGAGCGGCCCCGGCCACGACTCTTCCAGGAGGTGCTTTCGCTCTTCAGCGGGCATTTGTAGATGTTGTGGCCAATGTGCGACCCCAGGTGGTGGAGATTTCAACCAACGTCGGGTTGGGCTCGGGTGTAATATTTGATTCCCGAGGCGATATCGTCACCAATGACCACGTGGTAGGCACAGCTGGCAGCTTTGAGGTAAACCTGGTCAACGGTCAAGCCCTTGCTGCGTCCCTGGTGGGCACCTACCCGCCCGATGATCTTGCGGTCATCCGAGTTTCTGGTTCCCGAAACCTTTCTCCAGCCACGTTTGGCAATTCCGCGGAGCTACAGGTGGGGGATATTGTATTTGCGGTAGGCAACCCCTTGGGCCTTTCCAGTTCGGTAACAGAAGGTATCGTCAGCTATAACGGACGTGCTGTCGGCGAAGGAAACGGCGTTGAGTTGCCCTCGACAATCCAGACCAGTGCCGCCATCAATCCCGGCAACAGCGGTGGAGCACTAGTTGATCTGGCTGGCGAGGTGGTAGGAATACCGACCCTCGCTGCTGTCGACCAGCAAGTCGGCGGAGTAGCAGCTGGGATAGGATTTGCGATCCCATCCAACATTGTCAAGTTAATCGTCCCGCAACTCATCGCCTATGGACATGTGATAAGCAGTGGCCGCGCAGCACTTGGAATTACCGGCTCAGATGCGGTCGATGCCTCTGGGAATCCTGCGGGAGTCATTGTTGCCAATGTGACGAATGGCGGGGCTGCAGCCAAAGCTGGTATCACTCCCGGCGATGTGATCACTTCCGTGAACGGACATCGTTTAACCTCATTGGCAGATCTTCAAGATGTCCTGGCAGGTCTGGCACCTGGAGATAGTGTCACGGTAGGCATTATCAGCAGGGCTGGCACCAACCAAACGCTGAAAGTCATACTGGGTCAGCTAAGCGGCTGACCCGAGGAGAACCTGGACTGCCTGGGAGCGACGCATGCTGGAAGACACGTTGGGTAAGAGTCTCCGCGTGAATAAAAACTCGGGTACCGCGAATAATCAGATGGCGAGACCTTCACATCGTTGGCCGTGCGCAATTGCAAACTTTACAAGGTGCTACCCCTTCCAAGGCCTCACCCTCTACTGAAGTCGGCACTTCGCCCGGCATTGTCGATGTGTTCCAATGACTGCTTGAGTGCCCGGGGTCGAGGTTCTTTGCAACTGGTGCTCGAGAGAAGATCGTTGCACAGCCTGAGACTGGTTCGTCGCAGTAAGGAATTTTCACGCAGTTAATTTGTTGAACATTTTGATGTCACTTTCTCTAATTTCGGCTACGGTTACTCTGGTGGCTGATCAGGATAAATTTGCAGAGCAGGCAATGGAGTACACAGACGCTCTATATGGCGCTGCGTTGCGAATGACGAGAAATCCGGCGGAAGCAGAGGATTTGGTTCAAGAAACATACTTAAAGGCATATAGAGGTTTTGGCACTTTTCAAGAAGGTACCAACCTCAAAGCCTGGCTTTATAGGATCCTGACTAACACGTTCATCAATTCATACAGGGCAAAGCAAAGACGGCCTGATGAGAGTGCGTTAGACGATATTGAGGATCTCTATCTGTACCGAAGAATTGGCGCCCTTGAGGGGGGAACAATCGGGAAAAGCGCTGAAGAGGAAGTTTTGGAAAGCTTTACTGACTCTGACATAAAAGAAGCAATTGAGTCACTTCCGGAACAATTTCGTATCGCCGTGCTGTTATCAGATGTAGAAGGTTTTTCATACAAGGAGATCTCCGATATCGTCGGAGTTCCGTTAGGCACAGTAATGAGCCGTCTGCATCGAGGTAGAAAAGCACTGCAAAAAGCGCTAGTCGACGTTGGAATGCGCAGGGGTTTAGGTTTGGGTGAATGATGGAAAGAACGCAAGATACTGATTCTGCGGGCGGCGAATGTAATGAAACAATCGCGCGCTTATACACGTTTTTAGACGGTGAGATGACTCAAGACCGAAAAGAACAGATCAGGCGGCATTTGGACGAATGCTCGCCTTGTCTGGAGGCTTTCGAATTCGAAGCGGAACTGCGGAGCATGATTGCATCCAAGACAAGAGACCGTTGCCCGGATGCTCTGCGGAACAAGATTGCCGCAATTCTGAAATACGGCAAGGTTGTTTAGGCCAAGCCTTAACATCTAGTAGCAAAATTGTTCGATAACAAATAATTTGGAATTTAATCTGGTCTGTCAAAGTTATTAAATACATGGCAACTAGTACTGAGATTATTGGCGCGGTGCCACTTATCGGTGGTGAGAAGCCCTCTAGGGCGTACACAAAGGATCGTGTGTGCAGCGAACCAAGTTGTGACACCAAATTGTCGATATACAACCGTGGAAGATTTTGTTATATTCATCAGCCGATAACTGTCCCGCGAACCCGAGGGCGTAAGCTCGCCTAAATGAAGTGAACGGCTCAAATGGGGTGCTATGCCTGACGTGATCTCTTGGGATGTGGCTTCGCGGGTAGCTAAGAATGTGGCAGGTTATTTTCCCGAGCCGCCCAGATCTGAAATATACTCGCTCGAGGCTGACCTGATCTCGATTTTTCCTGAAGCAGAATCTGAGGTTGCCGCCGCCACGGGATTGGCCGTCGCTGGTTCGCCAACGCCGCAGGTGATGTCGAGAGCCCAGTGGGCTGAAGCGAATATTACTTCATTCAAGAGCACTCTTGCCCCGCTCCTCGAGCAGTTGTCGGAAAAACTACCCCGTTGGAGAGTATCGGGGGCGAGCGCCGGAGTCGCGGGGGTCCAGTTAGGAGCGATCTTGGGCTGGTTGTCTTCGAAGGTTCTCGGTCAGTTCGATGTGATCCTCGCCGATGCGGGCATAGATTTGGACCAGGACACGGTTTATTTCGTTGCCCCGAACATTATTGCGGTGGAAATGAAATACGGGTTCGACCAACAGCAGTTCAGGCACTGGATTGCGCTGCATGAACTTACCCATAGGGCCCAGTTCAATGGCGTGGAGTGGATGAGGGGATATTTCAAAGAGCTTCTCCACGATTCGATCAGCTTGGCAAATCCTGACCCGCGCGTCTTTTTTGAGGCTTTGAAAAAGGCCTTTGAGTCGATTCGGGAAGGCAGGAATCCTATAGCGGAAAATGGGCCGATAGGAATGTTCGCCACGCCCGAACAATTGGTGATTCTGAACAGAATTTCGGGACTCATGTCTTTGCTCGAAGGCCACGGCGACGTCATCATGAATCGTGCTGGGGCGAGTGATATTTTGCAGTCCACCCGGTTTGCCGAGATCTTCGCCGAGCGTCGCAGTTCCCAGCGCGGCTTCGCCAAGCTGATGTCCCAACTTCTTGGTACCGAAGCGAAGATGCGCCAGTATCAGGAGGGCGAGAGGTTCGTCCAAAGAGTCGAAGAATTTGGTGGCAACGAACTATTCAACAAAGTTTGGGAACGTCCGGAGAATCTTCCAGACATCGCCGATATACGTGAACCGGATCTCTGGATTGAGCGAATGACGGCAAAATCAGGCATTTAAATTTGCGCTAAGGCGTAAATTTTTCAGGGATAGCTTGTGATTGCATCTCTCAGCCTGGTGGTCCGCCCTGAGCCACTACGCGATAACGAAGTGTATGCTTTGGCTGGTGGGCATCGAAGAGCTGTCAAGGATCAATCCCGAGGAGAAGGCTGATTTCATTCTGGACAGTTTGAGCCGCGCCGGTCTGGATTCCGCGCAGTTGCTTGGGCGATGTACCTTCGAGCCTCACCCTCAATCCGGCCTGCTGGAAGTCTCCGTGTCAGGTGGTGCAGATTCAGTTGCCTTGCTGATTTTGGCATTCCTGTCCAATCCAAATGTGCGGGTTTGGCATTTAAACCATCAATTGCGCCCTTCTTCAGGTCATGAGGCGGTATTTGTCCAAAATCTTGCTCGCGCGCTTTCGGCGGAGGTGGAAATTCTACGCATCGAAGTCGAAGATGGGCCCAATCTCGAAGAGCGGGCTAGGGATCAACGCCGCGCCGCCTTTATTGACGGGGTTGCGACCGGCCATACGGCTGATGACCTGTGCGAAACCATGATTATCAATCTCGTCAGGGGGTCGGGCCCCAGTGGGCTTGGTTCGATGGCCCCAGGCCCCCAACACCCAATAATTGACCTGAGACGGGCTGAAACCGAGGCTATCTGCCTCGCGCTTTCCATCGAATTCGTTCGCGATGAGTCGAACATGGACCCCAGATTCTTAAGGAACCGCGTCAGGAATGAGGTTCTACCGCTGCTGTCAGAGGTGTCCCACAGAGATGTAGTTCCTATCCTTTCTCGCACGGCGCATATTTTCCGCCAAATTGCAAACTATATCTCTTCCCAAGCTGACGAACTGGATCCAACGGAGGCCAAGGGACTTGCCGCCGCCGATGAAATCATCGCCACCGAGGCGATCAGGCGGTGGTTGACGGATGAACGCGGGCACTCTATTTCCTACGAACTTGCCCAAGATGTGCTGAGAGTTGCAAGAGGCGAGAAAGGTGCCACTGACCTGCCCGGAGCCATCAGGGTACGCCGATCAAAGGGAAAGCTTTCGAAATTCGCCATTGGTCATGCTAAGCCCGATAGC
>JAJYFX010000027.1 GCA_021785315.1 Actinomycetes bacterium
GGGACCGAAAGCCCATTGTTCATAGCCTGGGCTCCAACCTGTTGCCCAGTAGCCGCTATACACGGTGTACCATCCAACTTGCCAATATCCGGTTTCAGCCCACCACCAGAAGGTAATAAAGTATCCACTATTGACCCAGTATTGACCTGTAGCCCAATATCCACTGGATACCCAAGTCTGACCTGTAGCCCAATATCCACTGGATACCCAAGTCTGACCTGTAGCCCAATATCCACTATTGACCCACTGTTGGCCCTGGTATGCGACATTGCCATAAATCGGTGTGGTAACTGTCTCATACGATGTGGTAGTGCTTACTACCTTTCCGGGAACGTGACCCGATCCTCCAGCTTGAGGAATGACGTTGTATTCAGTTGGAGTATTCACCCACATGGCATTATTCGGGAACATGGAAGCGCCCTGAATCCCAGGGCCACTTCCATTTAAATTCAGAGTTGCAGCATAAGCAGTTGGTGACAAGAGTAGAACCATAAGAAAGGCCAAAAGTAAAGCAGTAATGGGCACCAAATGCCACAGACGATTACCCCGTCGAGTCTTATCATCCAAGCTAGCTGTACCCATTGTCCATCTTTCTCTCTCTGCCGTTATTTCCGACTAATGCCCGTACTTCGTATATCTATATATATGCACGAGCCTCAGATCATCTAGTGGAACGCCGCACATGAAGCGACACCTTTGTCATAAAAGAGTGGGCTTGACTTCGGCGGAGTTGGGGAATTAGAAACCATACCTTTAGCCGCAAATATCGTTGACGGTCCTGCGGTCATGACGGGCAAATGCGTATTAATTGGTTTTTTATTAGCGATAATCGCCTCTGGGATTGGTACGCAAATCGCAGGTAATGGAGACCCCGTAGCAACGAGGGTTCCTGCGGGTGCCGCCTGTATCTCTAACGTGCTTGGGGTTATAAATTGGTATCCAGTAACAGGTTGCCTGTAATACGGCGTTGAGGACGAACTTCCTCCAAACAGAATATTGAGCGTATTAGCAACAACCGGAACAGTCGTAGAGTGGAGCACCGTGATCGACGATGTCCCGTAATGAGAGATCACTCTGTCGTTCCACGCCATCGCAGCATCTTTAATTCCACTAATGGCAGCTTCTTGGAGGCCGACGGCTGAAGCTTGTGCAGAACTACGGATAGAGGAAGAAGATGCTCCCGTGTAGACCCAAACCTTTGCCGCATTAGGCACGTTTGTAGTACCAGAAGGGGGTGCTACCGCAACACTTATTTGGTGCCAATCCGATTGATTCGCCAACCCTGCTGCATAAGTAGGATCAGCCTTAGCGAGCGCCAACTCACTAGCTGGCAAAAGACCAAGGTGGTGAGGAAGAACGAATTCAGTTTTGGCTGCATTGAAACCCACAGGTGCATTTGCAGGCACTGTGGTTGTAGAGCCAGCACTAGTTGCATTGCCAGTGCCGCTTACCGCTGCACTTTTACTCGAACCACATGCAGCAAGGCTCAGCCCCGCAAAACCTGCTACTGTAAGTAGCTTGATCGTTGTTCTCATTTTGACTTACTCCTTTATGTAAGAAATCTTCTTGCTTAATATGTATGCACCCAAAACAGATGTCTGATCTTCCCTATAAACCCTTGTTGCATGTCACTCTGTAGACACTGCGAATCCCTTCCATTACGTCTTGCTAACTTTTCCCATACCCTTTACCTGAACCCTTTGAATCCCCCTTGCCACTTCCCTTGTCATTCTCGTCAATGGAGGATTTACCGCCTTGCTCTGCCCCCTCAATGGCAATCTGCCTTAGCCTGTGCATCCGTTCCGCTTCGGCTAGAGTCTCCTTACTGGGAATATAGATTTCACCATTATCAATCTTGATTGCTTTAGTGATGTTGAATAAGTCAACGAAGTGTTCACGACTAACAACATCGCCAAGCTCTACTATCAATTTCTGCCTTCTCTTCTCATCAACCTTCCACGCACCATCGGTGGACTTGTAGAAAAATCCACGATGATATTCCCGCTCATTTGTAGTGACTGGTGTGAGAAAAGTGGCCTTTATCACAGCAGCAACTTTGTTGTCAATCGAACTAGCAAAATCATCTAAGTCTTTGCTCAGGAAGTCTAACATTGACCCATTATTTGTGTCGACTACATTGGAGGCAGTAGTACTAGTAACACTCTGCGTGGCGGTTTCATTAGAGATTTCTAATTCGCAATCAACGGACTGTGAAGAATCGATTAGTTCACCTTCATCAAGCGAATCATTCGCTAGAGCTGAATCTTCTTCCGCAGAAACTAACTGTTGTGGAGTTTCAACTTCGGGCGAGAGAAAGTAGTGATCCTCGTCATCCTCGCCGTAGTAATCAACAGGAGGCGGTTCTTCCCCCTCTGCTACCCAGTTGTGTCCATCCACTGGCAAGGCGGCATAGTCATCCCAAATGTCGGCCAGCTCGTCGTCAGCGTCACATATCGCATCAGGTGAGTACTGGGCCAAAGACCCTCTCTCAGCTCTGCGGTTTCTGTGTTCATCAATCGACTCAGTGAGCTGTTCCACAAAGGCCACCAGCTCTTCATCAACGCCCTCAGAGATCGCCTCAGCCTGAACCCCTCGCAAGGTAACTGGGTGGTTTACCGGACTTGGATGCAGCCTCGCGACCGCAACTGTTGCCAAACACTCACGAAGCCGGAGTCGATTGTCATCTGAGACCTCGATAGTGGCAAGTACCTCATCGACGCTAAGGGAATCTGCCAACATCCGGTCATAAAGCCCATTTGCAAGTTTCATCCAGTCTGATGCAACTTTGTAACTGACAGACTGGAACAGCCGAGCTTTTGTATCGAGATTCACCTGATCTTCTGCACTTAGGTCTACGACCTCTCTGGCGGTGTTTTCAGGTAGTGGAACTTCAATCGCCATGTTCTCAGGAATGTCAACCCATGAGTCCATGTTGCTAGCCATTTCAATGGCATCATCTACAAGTGAAAGCCGATCTTTCACGTACCGCTCGTCAACAACAACTTTGCCTTCACGATTGCTAAGCGCACTACTGGCGTGACCAACAAATTGCGAAAAGACTTTCATTTGTAAAATCTCCCGCTCCGCATAGGCAATCTCTGCTTCACAGCCATCAATCTCGGCCAGCAGGTGAGCCTGGAGTTGAAGATCAGAAGTGGTACTGAACTTCTCTTGCAGGCTCGCTTTCCTAGCAGTGGCCGCTTCGCTCTGAGCAACCGCTGAGCTGTCGTCAATGGTGATCTCAAGTACACCGGAAGCCACGTTGTCAGACAGCCAACTGCGCAGTGATTCCAATATCGGCAATGGCACGTTTGTGGCAAGTGTCAGTGCTTCACGCTCTCGAGCCAGCATCAGATAGGCCGAATCCGGTTGATCCGCTCGGCTTTGGCGTGCCAAATAAAGCATCAGAGTTGAGCGAACCAGCTCTTTATCGGCTGCATTATCGGACTGTCCATCTGCTTCTTTTGCTAACTCCTCTTTGACCGACTTGTCTATGAGTTGCTCTCCCGCAAAATCATTTTCGGTGGCCATAACCGAACGGAACAAGAAGTTGGTACGTTGACGAGCTCTCGATGCAGAGACAAGAAACGCATCTAAGTTCATCGCCTCAGATCCGATTACAAGCGCATTCCCGTCTCTTTGGCTAACAATCAAGCGCTCAATTCGCTCTTTGGTATCATCTGCAAGAGAGATCCGTGATTTAGCAACTCTTCGGATTTTGCCGTTATCAAGCCGAATTGATACCTTCTCGCCAAGGTCTTCAAGGAAGGTGCCACTAAGGGTTTTCGAGCGATGAGTACTTCGTTTCACTAACACCGGAGTATCGGGGGCCAAGCTGTAGTCATCAGCAATGGCAACCTGGCCTTCTGAAGATCCAAGCTCCATAGCCTGGGTTCTAAAGACGGTGCTTGCCCAACCGTAGGAAATCGCTCCTGGCTTGAGTGAGTCACGCGGAATTGTTACGTGTCGTGCGGTTGATTCTTCTTGGACGAAAAGGGTGATGGACTTGTCTGTAATGTCAACGATACGTCCCCGCTGGCCATTTGAAAGACGTGTGTTTGAGTTGATCTTCATGCTCTTGCGAATAGCAACCAGGTCGCCCATTCGAAGAGAAAGTTCTGAACCTGAAAACTCAACGCTCACCGTTGGATCAGAGTTCAAAACTCTTTCCATGCGTGTGTCTCTGATTTTTTCGGACATTCTGTGGTGACGCACTTGTGCATCTAGATGCGTCTTGAGCCACTCTTTTCTATACCCATCCCAGATCCGGTGAGCCAGATCATTTGCAGCCATTTCTTCGGCCTTGGTCTGGGTTATCACAAAGGAGTCTGAACCCTCGGTAAACTCACGACGCAACCATTTGCCCGCTTGTTCAAGCAAAGCCAGGCCGTCATCGACAACACTGATACGGCCTTTCTGTTCGTAAATCCTCAGCGCACCTTTTAGATCGCCTTTACGCAAATAACCCTGAGCTGTACGATCCCACGGGTCAGCAGCTCTCCTGGTTTCAACAAGTCTGGCTCCGCCAACCATTGCAAACAAAGTGGCAAACATACCGCCGTACCGGACTGACCCAAGCTGACGATCATCGCCCACCAGTATCAGCTTCGCTTTTGCCTCAGTAACGATTTCAAGTACTTCGGCCAACTCTATGGTGTCAACCTGTGATGACTCGTCCAGGATGATGCAGGTATTTTCAGGAATTGTAAGGCTGCCAAATCGGACTTGAAAAACAAAGGACTCAATCGTAAGTGCCACTGCATTCTGGTCAATCTTCCGCAGTGTGTCTCCAAGTTTGTTCACGGCTGTCCCCTGTGGAGCAAGCCCCCAAACATGGGCACCGTTACTAGCGGCTAGCTTGCCAAAGTGACTGAACAGCGTGGTCTTGCCTGACCCCTGAGCGCCCATCAAAAGAGTTGCCGTAGAAGTGGAAGTGAGGAGATGCCTGAGCGCCATTTGCTGTTCGGTTGCCAAAACATGCCGACCACTGGCAGTCTGTTCTGCAATGGTTCTGGTGAGGTAGTCATTGACCAATGAGGGTTCAAGAACGCCTGAGCTGGTCTCTACCGTGGCTAATTGAAGCACCTTTGCCTCGGTGTTCAACACCCCGCCTGGCACGTATTTAGAAATCGGAGCACGGGTGGGCTTTACATGCTTACCACCGACAAAAAGTGCCGGCACAATTGGAGCGATTCGGAGCTTTGCATCGCTCCCCTTACCAGCAAGTAGCCCCCGTATGGCATCATCTAAAACTTCCGTTTCGACATACCCGCCAAAAAAGTCATATACCGCAATGTGAATATCTTGGACGCTCACAAAAGCTTTACCGCTTAGAACACCTTCTCGAACTGGCCCGCCACCTTCGTCAAAAAGTACCCTCGCCATGTAGTCAACCAGTTCATCAGAGGTTTCTACAAGTGGGATTGATCCGAAAGCTTCAAGATGCTGTGGTATTCGTAGCCATACCCCTGCCATTGCTGCTTCAAAGAGCGGATTATCATGTGCTTGTACAATCTCAAGCCACTCATTCTGGCCGACCTTCCAGGTCTCACTCAGTTGCGTAGTGAGCTTTTCTTTTACTTCTGCAAGGTTGGCATCGCCGTCACCAAAGTCCTTGGCTTTACGGGTCCGCACTCCAAGGCTGCGCCTAACTTTAGGAGAAAGCTCTGCTGAAGTTATCTCTCTAATCCGTTCCGCCTCTTCAGCGACTTCCTCGTGACGTAGCGAGAATGCGGGTAGCAACTTTGCCCCGTCGCTTGACTTCCAATCGGCCAATTTTCCTATCTCATACTTCCATCCGTCAGCCATTACAAACTCGGCATTAGTAAGCCGCTGAACGTGTTCCCTGAGACTGGCTCGATAGATAGCTCCCGCAACCATGTACCACTGATAGAACTCCTCATTGTCGAGAGAGCGCCATTTGCCATCTTCGCATCGCACAACGTTCGGAACGATTACATGACTATGTAGGTGTGGTTCAATATTGCGGTTCGTAAAGTGGGTGAAACCAGCGAAGATCATCTCCCCATGGACAGTGAACACCTCACCATTTATGGTCATACGACTAAGTCCAGCTTTTTTTTGCAGAAACCTAAGTGCCTCAGTAACGGCCAGCCAGTGTGATAATTCAAAAACCTGGCGGGTTTTCTCGTCAGGATGTCCAAGTAGTGTTAGTGAGACCGACTTGGGCGCTGAAAAAGTAAGATCAAGCCCAGCTCTACGCTTACGAGTAAGTGATGCTTGGTGTGCCTCAAATTCTTCAACGCTGATGTTGAGCGGCAACCCAGCTTCAAGCCTTTTGGCGGCACCAGGCCCCATTGCACACAAAGCGTAAAGCTCGTCGGCATTAATCTCAGTGCCAATTCCGTGGCCAAGCGCCTGGGCACCTCTGCCGTACCAATAACTGGTTCCAGAGGAAAGTTTGGCCATCTTCCCGTAGTAATCCCGAGCCGATTGAGCGGCGATTTGTGAAGTAGTGAGCATATCTATACATATGCACGAGCTTCAAATGTATAAAACAAGATCTCTGTCGTATGGTCTCAAGAGAGGGCGAATTTTTATGTGTTTTATAGAACTGCGTAAGGTGTGGTCACTTTAGGGTCTTTGATTTTTGCCCTTTTTCGCTACCCTCAAACCACTCATCACCACCCTCAAAAAACACCCCCTCCAACAGCGCTAGATTTTTATCGGTTTTATAGAACTGCGTAAGGTGTGGTCACTTTAAAGCTTCTGATTTTCATGCCATTTCCAGCCCCATTTCCACCCCCAAAATCGTAATTTCTCGCCAACTTCTGACTCGGGTGCATACATATTCAAAAAGACACTCGCAAAGGAGCGCACAAAATGTCCACAAACCAAGAATTTGCTAAAGCGATTTCGCTCGCACGTCCGGCATACATGTCAGAAATTGAACAGGGTGAAGCCATAGCCCAACCTGCCTTTGAAGCCGCCGCCGCCTCATATACCGACCAAGCCCTAGCCACCTGTGCCATAGCCCAGCTCAAATTAAACCTACGCAACAGCTTCTTTGCCCTGGCGCTCGACGAATACAACGAGGCAATCAGGGGTTATACCACTAATGAACTTGCTGATCCCGAACCCGTTTACCAGGCATTAGCCAAATGCACAGTTGCCTTAGAGAGCAGCTTTTCAGACATTTCCGAGTACGAAGAAGCTCTTGAGATATTCCGCTCCTCTGGCCCTGTTGGTGAACAGGTATATCCCGATCTTATGGAAGCCCTACTTGATGTGGCTGAAAATCGAGAAACCATTGCTGCCGAGGTAGCAGAGAATGAAAAATGGCTCATGAACGAGGTGGAACGGCGCAACCTACCAAAGGGGTCTGAGTAACCGAGGCTTAGCGCACTCTACCCTTAAAGGCTTTATCGGGAGGTTTTTCACCTTCCAGGGTCATATCTAAGATTTCCAAATACTCATCAAGCATGGTTTCAACTGCTTGAGCAGTAATTCTCACGAAATCCTCGATAGTTCCTTCCGTATGAGCACGCTCCAACGACTCCAAGTACTGGGCACGCTCGGTGGAGCTATAAAGCGCCGGTGGGTATCCAGCTCGCATTAGCAGCAGGTTGACTAACATTCGACTCACCCTGCCATTTCCGTCAATGAACGGATGAATCTCAACCAGGGAAACATGCGCCTTAGCTGCAAAAACAATAGGATGTTCTCCCTCGCATCCCTGATCTAACCACTTAGTGAAACCCTCCATTGCATCAGGGATTTTCACCCAGTTAGGGGGGATATGAGCTGAACCAACCATCCGCACTGGCTGACGGCGATAAGTACCAGCCTCGTCACCTAAAATTCCCTGCATGATGATCTCATGAAGTCGCAGAATCGTGTCTTCCCTAATCGGTTCACTTGATGAAATAAAGTCCTCCAGCCACACCATCGCATCTCGGGCATTTATAACTTCAAGGTGTTCACGCAGGAGTTTTCCCCCAATGGTGACTCCATTTTCAAGTACCACTTGAGTCTCGGCCAAGCTCAGAGTGTTACCCTCAAGCGCCGTGGTTTCATGGGCATAACGGATCAAGAAGTCATCCCGAAGGCTACGCAAGCTCTCAGCAGGCAGAGGGCGTGCTTTAGCTAACCTATCCTGCTTCTCGGTTATCCTCGCCAGGATATGCTCCACTCTCAAACCTCCGCTGCCATCTTATCACGCTTGTCACCTGCAGCTTTACTCCTTAGCCAATACCTGGTTCATCTTTGCATCAAGGGACGCAAGGCTGCGCTGAGTATCTACAAGCACTCCCTCAAGCTTCTCTAAGAACCCAGGCATCTGCTTGTTCAGATTCGCTGAACCACTCAAAACCTCAAGAATCTGGCTCATAAGCTCACGAATCTTGGCCAGCATCAAAACAGATTCGCCACCAGAGCCATCCCTGTGCCCCACAGAGCCGATTATCAACCCTTTAAGTTCCAATACCTCATCTCGAAGGCTTGAAACTTCTCTAGCTGTATCTGAGGCGCTTGTCCCAGATCGATTGATCACAGCACCAAGCATCGCCACCGTGGCCCATATGGGGTGATCATCTTCTAATCCCTCAAGAGAGGTTAGAGCTTCTAATGCGTTGAGTTGTTTTGCATCGCTGAGCTGCTTCAATGCATGATCTTTTACAGTTAGCTCCGTCATTTCCACTCTCCCCGCTTCTCTAATTCAGGATCCGGCCTGTAGGTCAGTCGCTTTCTTTCGTATTCACTAGGCTGAACTGGTTCATCGCCGGTTAGCTTGGGCCATAGCTCAATAGCTCGTGACCTAATCTGCCACTTGTTTGCATTGCAAAGTGTCGGGGAGGGGAAGTCATCACCTTCAAGCCTGACCATGGTGTCATATTCACGCCAACCCCCTCTGAACAGGTATTCTCCCCGCATACACAAAGCCTCTGCAAGTCTCACAAGCGGGCTGCGCTTGCTCAGTTCTAGTCCATCGGCTTTGTAGGCTTCTTCGATTTTCGCAAGTTCTTCAGCGCTCAGGTTTTCCCTGATAAAGAGTGGTTCAGGTACTTCGTGAAGCCCTTCAATTGCGTCTGGCCTGTCATAACCTTGGAGCATTATGGCATTTTCTGATTCTGGATCCACGACCTCAAATGCTCCACACTGGAGTGCTTTTGCTGCAAGTAGGTGAAGTTTTGAATACTTTGCTCTAAAGTCGCTGAAGCTATAGAGATAATCCACGTTTAGCTGGTCATATTCCCTACTGGCCTCCACATGGCGTTGCTTAGCTGCATCCCGCTCTTCCTCCGGAAAGCTCAAACTGGATCTATAGATTTCAGCACTCTTGAGATTCGCAGCATCCACTCTTTCCCGCAGTTCATGGGCACTTTCAAAAGGATTGTGTTTAGGAGTAAGCCCAAGTCTTTCGGAATTTGTGAGAATCGTTCCTGGCTTCGGCCTTAGTCTAGGTACTGTTGGTTGAGCGGTAGCGCTATCGACTTTTGCGGGGGAGACCTGCGGTTTTGTCTTATCCTCACCATCTGGTGTTTTCTTGGGGCCAGCATTAGGCAGCTTATCAGGACTAATGGCAGTAGATGGAACTTGACCCGAAGTGGAGCGAAGCCGATCAATTGACATAAACTCCGCTACCAACCTCGTAATCCCAGAACTCCCTGGATCGACATCGAAATCAGGCGGAATGAGAACTAGGATCGCTGTCCAATCGTACCCTTGACTGAGTAAATCCCTTACGGCCTGGTAATTGCTGTTAGCCCACTTGAGAGCTCCTTCTCTTTCAGGAGACCTCCGCCGGGCTAGTTCCAGTCGGTAGAGAGTGCGAACCGAGTCAGTACCAGGATCATGCCCCATTTCTCTAAAGCGCCCGTCTATCTTTAGCCAGGACTCACCGATACTGCGCCACTGCGTTATTTCATTTAGGTGATCTCGCACAACCTGAGAAAGTTTCATCTCCCACCTCCTCTTATCCCGATGTCTCCACCTTCTAAATGGATAGTTAGGCCGGAAAATCCGTCGAGTCGGCATGTTTTGGGAACCGAGTGGTAATTAATTGGGAACGTACCGGGTATTGAGTGGTAATTAATTGGGAACGTACCGGGAATTGAGTGGTAATAGATTGGGAATGATTCGGGAACTATGTGGTAAGCAATCTGGAGCAAATCGGGAACCAAGTGGTAAGAAATCGGGAATGATTCGGGAACGAATCGGGAACTAGCAGAGAACGAACTTCTAACACATCGAGAAAAAATCGATGATATCGTCGCATAACGCATGAAATTTATTTGATTCTTGCTAATGGCTCAGCGCAAAAGAATGGACATATCATGGAAGTCACGATAAAGGACAACAAGCTCCTGATAGAGATCAAGCTACAGGAACCAACACCATCCTCGTCGGGCAAAACTCTTGTCGTTGCGAGTACCCATGGCAATATGGTCACCAGCGCCCTGATTGACGGCAAGCCCGTGGTAATCGGGCTGAATGCCTACATCAAGCCGTCCTAACCTACTGGATTGGCAACACTCACTATTTCCCGAATCCCCGTGGTTTTCGCCTCTTGGGTGCAGC
>JAJYFX010000392.1 GCA_021785315.1 Actinomycetes bacterium
ATCAGGTTTGGGACTGTCGATCGTCCGCACGATTGTCGAAGCTCACGGTGGTACAGTTGAAGTAACCGGAAAACCTGACGGTTCGGGAGGTGCTCGCTTCGTGGTTAGAATTCCAACGTTGACGTAAATTTTACCGTAATTGGGCAGCTATTTCATCGTTATATAAGCTTTGGAACCTAGTATTTATGCACAGTGAAAACCATACAAGAGATTGAGCCCGTAGCGCGGACCAGTAATCGTTTTACGTCCGCAAGAAAGCGTCCCCGCAGGCGTCTAAGAGTTCTGGTTATGACGGCAGCCATCTTCGTGCTTGGCAGCCTTACATGGTCAATCGGAAATGCCCTTACGGCAGCTAACCAGCAAAGTGAAGCGGTAAAGGCCGTTGAGTGGGTGAGGGGCCACGGAGGGTCGCAGATCCTCAGGATGGCTGAGGACGTGTGGTACACCTGGCATCAGCCGCCTAAAGGTGGTGCTCCTCCCAAAGGTGCGATTCTTTCTTCGGCACCGACAACATCAACGACCCATACCACCGCTGCAGGTCCTGCGCACCTTGCAACTCCGAAGAATGTCGTGCCGTTTGTCAAAAATCCCCTGCCTGGGGAGGGAGTTTGGCAACCAGAGGGCAGAACGGTCGGCGGGCTCCATGGTCTCTATGTCACCACAATGCGGCCGGATTCAGTTCACACCTCGATAGTTGCGGGTCTAGCCTGGATGGATCCGAAGCTGCTCTCGTTTACCCTCTTTGCGGGCGCGGCCGAGCCGGGGGGAGCACCATGGCCAAATATGGGCCCGGTCAACTCTTCCCAAGCTTCGTCATTGGTTGCCGCATTCAATTCAGGTTTTAGAATGCGGGATTCCAGGGGCGGGTACTATTCGAATGGACGGACCGCAGTTCCTCTCGTCAATGGCCAGGCGTCATTCGTAATCTATTCCAACGGAACTGCCAATGTCGTGGATTGGGGCCGGGATCAAACGATGGCACCCAACGTGGTTTCAGTTAGGCAGAACCTTTCGCTTATCGTTGATAACAGCAAGGTGACCCCCGGTGTATATTCTCCAAACTACCAGCAGTGGGGTGCCACGGTGGGTAACAGCGTGCTTGTTTGGAGATCTGGCGTGGGAGTTACCGCCGATGGCGCCATTGTCTACGCTGCGGGTCCCGGATTGAGCGTGGCATCGCTGGCTAATCTATTGCAAAGGGCGGGCGCTGTCCGCGCTATGGAATTAGACATCAACAGCACTTGGGTTGACTACTTTTTCTTCAATCCTCCAAACGGCGGATTGGCTGCACCTTCAAACGGGACTCGGCTGGTCTATAACATGCAGCGTCCTCCTCAGCGATACTTCGAGGGAACTGCCCGAGACTTCTTTGCAGTATTTGCCAGACCCTACAAGAAATAGGCTGGAGATGGACCGGATCCTTCTCAAATCATGAGCCAGTAGCTTTCAAGGCCGTGCAGTGCCAGATAGGAAGCTTGGCTTTCGGGGTGCACTTTCCTAAGCGTCTCACGCCAGGAGATAAAACGATGCTTGAAGGGCTGTATCGGCATGTGAATTTCACATATCGCAACAAACTGGCATGTCGGCGGCGGAGACTTTGGATTCTAAAATCGCGGGACGCAGGCTAATCGAATTGTCAGCTAGGTTTGAAGCATCGGGCAGAGCTGTGATGCTGCCTGGAAGCGCCAAATTGCTGGGGCGCAAGGTTCGCGAGGAATTCATCAGACTTATTCTGGGGGACCCAGCTCCTCCAGGATGGTTCTAGGTGATCGCCAAGCGGCGGCCGGACCTCTTGCCTAGCTTGCCCTGTCTTCCAAGGCCTGAACAAGCGTGTTCCAGGACAGGGTGGCGCACTTTATTCTGACCGGAAATTTGACCACTCCTTGCAGCGCGATCAGTTCTCCGAGCTCCCTTTCGGAATACTCGACCGGATCAACTACTTCGGCTTCGCCGCTGGAGTTTGTCGAGATCGACATCATTGATTTGAAGATCTTGAGCAGGCGATCGACCTCTTGGAGGGTCTTGCCCTTTACGGCAACCGACATCAACGAAGCAGACGATCTCGAGATTGAGCATCCTTGGCCAGTGATACGAATATCTTTAATCACGTCGCCTTCAAGCAGGAGGTATACGGTCAGCTCATCACCGCAAAGCGGATTGTGTCCTTCAGCCTTCAATGCTGGCGGCGTAGGAAATATGCCTTCGTTTCGTGGGTTTTTGTAGTGATCGAGGATGATCTCCCTATAAAGGTCTTCTAGACCAGGCATTGTTTCTCCTTCGTTATCCTAGCCAAAAAATGCCCGAGCTTTTGCCAGGGCGTCCACAAGAGCGTCAACATCGCTCCGATCATTGTAGATATGAAACGATGCGCGAGCTGTTGCCGCGATGCCGAGGTGACGCATCAAAGGCTTCGCACAGTGGTGTCCGGCTCTTACGCATACTCCACTCTGGTCAAGAACTTGGGATATGTCGTGGGGATGAATATTTTTGAAGTCAAATGAAATGACTCCTCCGCGGTCATTTATATTTCTGGGACCATGGATAACCAAGTCCTTCCCGAAATTCGACTCAAGTGATTCAAACGCGTATGAGAGAAGTTCGAGTTCGTGGTCTCTGATAGCGTCCATTCCAAGATTCTCGAGGTAATCGACTGCTGCCGCTAAACCTATAGCCTCCGCAATCGGGGGCGTTCCAGCTTC
>JAJYFX010000028.1 GCA_021785315.1 Actinomycetes bacterium
TGCGATCTTTCAGTCCGTCCAGTCAGACCGTCTCCCGCAATTACCAGAGCTGTCCGATTTGCCCCGCTGGATGCCATATCCCTGGCTAGCGATCCAAGCGACGTCATGATTATCTGTTGATCGCTCCAAGTAGCCCTTATTACAATGGCGGCCGGAGTTGATTCGTCGAACGCTGATCCTTCACAAAGCAGCTCGTCTTGGAGTTCCTGCGGTCTTGCGCCAGATAGGAACACTCCTAGAGTTCCTCCAATTCGTGCGTATGCGCTGACTCGTTCCCTTTCGGGCATCGAAGCCTTTGTTTTGCCGGCCAGGCGCGTGAATACTACGCTCTGGGATAAAGTGGGAATCGTAAGCTCTCGATTGAGGATTGCTGCCGCAGCAGCCACTGATGTAACTCCTGGCACGATTTCGAAGCTAATTTCATGGTCTATGCAGTAGTCGATTTGTTCCTGGATTGCACCATATATGGACGGATCCCCTGAATGAAGGCGGACGATATTTTGTGCGCCGTTAGCGAGATATACCTCCAAAACATCTTCCAGAGTCATGCCAGCGGAATCCATAATCACGGATTCGCTCCCGCAGAATGACAGGAGCTCCTTGGGCACCAAGGATGAGGCCCAAATGACGATGTCTGCCTGGGCCAGGCGATTTCTCCCCTTTACGGTTATCAGGTCTGGATCTCCCGGTCCGGCGCCTACGAATGTAATCAACTCGATCTCTTTTCTTAATTGCGTCCGACTTTCAAACTCCCTAAAGCAGTCAGCGTCGACTTGGTGGAGATATTATGGTGGCCAGATAGGAGATCGATGGATCGGTCAGATCTGCCAGCTTTGCCACTCTCTCGCCTTCGAGGCCAATCAGTTCTCCGACGACGGCGTCTTCTAGACGGCCCGCCTCGCGTAAAGCCTCTTTAACTCCGGCTAATTGGCGGCCACCTTTGTATATTACGACAGCTGCATTAGCGTGCTGGAGAGACTCTTTGACATCGTCAATTCCCTGAAAGGCGGTGACAAGGAAAAGCTTTTCAGACTCGTCAAGTAGATTTAGCCCGCTCATTGATGCGACCTCTTGAAATGCCATTATTCCTGGCACTGTCCTAATGTCGATTTCAGGTGCCAGATCAGCTACTTCTTTTGCCACTAGGGAAAATGTCGAAAACACATTTGGATCCCCCAAGGTGACAAAGGCCAGAGTCAGTCCTTCGCGAAGCATAGCCAAGAGACCATTTGCCGCCTCTTTGGCACATCGGCGCCTGGCCTGAACACCTGTTTCGCCCTGGCTCATATCGAACACAATTCTGTGGCACTCGATATTTGGGAGCACCCGCCTAACGATATTTTCAGCTCTGCCTTCAAGGTGTGCCGCGGAACATGGAGCAATCACCCGGTCTGCAGTTTTCAGCGTTTCAAGGGCTCTGAGTGTAAGATTTTTGGGATCGCCAGGACCTACACCGACGCCAATGAGTCGACCAGGAGCGTCTTGTTTAGTCGATGAATTACTCAAGGTCTACCTCTTGTGAACTTGCGCACTGCCAATTTTAGATCGAGCCTAATGACCCGTGGGGGAACGTGAGGCTAATTGGAAGTTCGGGGAGACCTTCTAATTGGAAAAGCTGTGGCGTATTTAATGGCGTTCCCAGCCTGGAAATACTCGGGAATCGATTGCAAAACAGGATGCAGAAACAGCTTTTGGAATGGCCGTTAATTCAAAACCCCCTAGTGTATGCTTGCCTAGGCGACCAATGATACTGGACAGCTACTTCTAGACGGTTGAGAAAGGTTACGAAATGACTGTCGAAAGCCCTGGCTCCGTCAAGGGTCCCCCGCACAGTAGCTGGTTTCCATGGAACCACCATAAGCAACATCTGCATCCAGCGCTGCAAGCTGCACACGACGATCGCACTTTTGGAGAGCGCGTTGCCGACAATATTGCGAGCTTTGGTGGTTCATGGCCGTTCATCTTTATCTTTCTCGGCTTGATAGTTGTTTGGATGTTGGTAAATTCAGTCTTGATTCAGCGGGTGCTTGCCAGCCGCCCGTTTGACCCATATCCGTATATTGCGCTGAATCTGGTTCTCTCCGGACTGGCGGGTCTTCAAGCGCCGATCATCATGATGAGCCAGAACAGGGCGGCGTCTCGCGATGAGCTACTCGCATCCCATCATTATAAAGAGACAGTTCAGATCGATGATCTGCTTGAGTCGAACACCGCTTTGATTCGGCAGGTCCACGAGCTTTCTAAAAAGATCCACGATCTGACTGAGCAGATTGTGGCACGGCCAGCGTCCCCGCAATCGAACCCCTAGAAGTCCATCTCCCAACCGAGGAATCTTCGAGATGCCTCGAAGGGCACGTCATTCCGGCGCTGGAATAATTATCGTGGTCTTATCAACTGAAGACCTAGCGGTGAAACGATGATCCGGGACATGTGGCTAAAGGTCAGCGGGAGTTCAGAATGGTAATCACATTGCAGCAAATCAGATTTCTGTAACCGCCTGTACGGGAGGCTCGTGAAACTGGCCCACGGGGCAATCCTTGGGACTTTTAGCAGGCAATGGTCACCTCGCAGTGAGCAGGTTTGGCTTTTATTCAGAGCAAGCGCATTACAGGGAAAAGGCGTAACTTGTGACCAGACCGACTACGCATGGGTCAGGTCGAACAAGACGTGGCGAAATGCTGGCTGACATCGGGGCCATAGTTAAGCTCAAGGCAAGGTCTCCGGGCTCGACGATCCCGCACACAAGGATCCAGCTGAGCTCGCCAGCAAAAAGGCAAGGCTTTCTAGGCGGTATCCAGGCCTATTCAACCTGCGGGGACTTAACGGGGCAGCCGGAGAGCGGAAACTGTATGCGATCTGTCATCGCAGGAGAAAACCGGCCAACTTGCCGAAACGGATGTGGCACATGCCATCGCAATAAAGGGAAATGACCCTGAGCCTGCTCCACGAGCTTAATTCAGTGGCTACTTGAACTTTTTAGGGATTCGCGAATTGCAAAGACTAGAAAATCATGCGCCGGACAGACTAGTCAGACGATATCTCAAAACTGATTCCGACCGACGTCGGCAGTTAGGCGCCCCGCGGCAACTTGTTCCGCGGCTAGGGCTCGCGTCGGGTCCTTTTTGCGCCCCAAATATTGTGACGATAGTTGCTTAGGGTTTCAAGTGGTAGCAGAATTGGCTTAGGTCCGTACCGCATAGCCAGCATTCATCGGAGCTTTTTTAGAGAGCGTTAAGCCTGCTGTTAGGGGCTAGATCGGGGGACAATGCCCTCAAGTGGGAGGAGACAGCGTAGCTGAATGCGACTTATTCGTACTCCATCAGGTAACCCGCTTATTTTCGAGTTCGCTGCCGAGCGGGTCATGGTTTCGTGCCACCACGACCATAAACCAAACTGGGTTACCAATTTTGCCCGTGATTCCCCTGATCTTCCAGCAGATACCCGATCGAGGAACATGCAGCTGAGAGCTTTCGCTGGAATCGGAAGGACCAGATTGTAATTCGAGCAGAATCTATCACGATGCCGGGGGAGGTTGCTCGTGGGAAGTGAACTTGGGAGGTGAGGCATCGCAACGCAGCGCAGTTGTGCCAATAAGCGGGTTGGATCAAATAATTTCGGAGTTATCTGTTCTTTTTGCTAAAGGGGTATGACATGGTTGATCGGAATACCGGAGTGAATTTGGGTATTCTGCTGCTCGATACACCTGGCTCGACTTTCGAACTGGCGAGCTTGGGTGAGTTTGGTCGACAGGTGGAGGAGGCAGGATTTTATCGGGTGGGGGTTAGTGACCACCTGGTGGCTTCGCACGTGCGCACATTCGATCCGGTAGTGTGTCTTGCTACCCTCGCAAGTGCTACTACCAGGGTTAGAGTGGCTGTTCAGGTCATGGTTCTGCCTTTGCGCCACCCTATCCAAGTGGCTCACGCCTTCACGTCGCTGGACATGCTTTCTCACGGTCGGATCGAGCTTGGAGTCGGAGTTGGTGGTGACTGGCCAAGTGAATTTGATTCTATGGGGGTAAATTTGCATCAGCGTGGCGAAAGGACTGACGAAGCCTTGGCAGTAATCACCGCGTTATGGGAGACCCAGGAAGTCAATTTTGAAGGGAGACACTTCAAAATCCGTGATCTAAAGAGCATCACCCGGCCTGTTCAGTTACCGCATCCCCCAATTATCATCGGTGGCCGGTCCGAGAAGGCGGTATTGAGAGCAGCGCGGACCGGTGATCGATGGGACGGGCTGTTTTTGGATTCTATGAAGTTTGCTTCCCTGAAGGTTCGACTTGATCAGCTAGCGGCCAATGCGGAAAGATATGTACAGGCTGGCATGGTTATTTGGGCATGCGTTGGCGAACCTATAACAGCCCGAAGCAAGTTGTCCGAGGCGATGGAGAGATTCTACCGACTGCCGTTCGAGCGCTTTGCACGGTATGCGATTTGGGGCGAACCAGAGACAGTCAAGGCGCGTGTGATGGAGTACGTAGATGCCGGAGCTTCCGACATCTCGCTAATTCCCGTGGGAAACCTGAGTCAACAGATAGATGCTCTTTCCTTTTTAGTCGCCGGGATTTCCCAGGAGACAGTAAGAGCCTGAATTCAGTTTGGGATTTAGGTCGTTTTTGACCGCCAGCGATTTAGATGGTTTCATCTATCCGTTGCTGAACCTGTTCGCATGCGCAAAAGAATGCCTCGAAGTCGAGAAGACAGATTGCTGAGCCCTTGGGGACATCAAAGCAAAGTGTCTGGAGTCTGCATGCTGGGTTGCGATACTTGGAACTCACTCGTGGCAGAACAGGGCATATAGAGTGCCGAGCAGCAATCTCTGCGCGCACGTCGTAATACAAATTCACTCGCACGCTTATCACGATCTCCGATATGGGTTGTCAAAGATCTGTGTCGGCCAAAGTGGCGACGAGTTATACTCATAATGAGCCATACTCAGTAAAGCGGTTGGAGTAGCATGATGATCGAATCCCAAAGAATCAAGACGCAAGCCCGGAGCAGTCCCACCTTTGTGGAACTTTCTGAACTTGTGGTTCACGCGGCGCGGAAGTTCCGGCGAAATTTTAGCTCGCAACTAGCTCCACTTGGGATCACATTTGCTCAGGCACAGGTACTACGCATCGTCGCGCGGGCGGAAATTCCACTGCGCATGGTCGATCTAGCTGCCAAATTGGAAATCGTGCCGAGGTCTGCGACTACCATGGTCGACGCTCTGCAGGCCAATGGTCTGGTGCAAAGGCTCAGCGATGACGCAGATAGGCGGTCGATTCCCATTTGCATCACGGACAATGGGCGAGCTCTGCTGGACCAATTAGATGAAGCTCGCAGGGCAGTCGCGGCGGGAATATTCGGGGGGCTTTCTCAAGCTGATTGCCAGGAACTTTTTAGGTTGTTGAGCATTGTCAATTCACAATTTGATCCATCGGATACTGCGGACGATAAGTCTGGAGGCGCTGCAATCGGCATCGACAGTTCCGCGAATGGTGCAGGGGGCATCCGATGAATCCAATGCGTGGAGGTATGGGCAGCTGGGGTATGATGCGATCCTTTGGCCGGGACGGCTCAGTGAAACAACAGAAGCTTCCGCCGGGGCTTTTGCGACGTATAGCAGACTTTGCGAGACCTTACAGATGGATGCTGGCGGTTTTTCTTGTTCTTATCATTCTTGACGCAATTGTGACGGCCTCAAGCCCTCTCATTTATCGCGCCATCATCGACAACGGCATCCTGAAAAGGAATCCGTCGCTAATAGTCAAGCTTGCTCTGCTTGTAGGCATCTTGGCGCTGGTGGATGTCGGGCTGTCCCTGTGGCAGAGATGGATCTCAGCTCGCGTAGGCGAGAGTCTTATTTTCGATATGAGAACGAAGGTGTTTGCTCACTTTCAAAAGATGCCGGTAGCGTTTTTTACCAGGACTCAGACCGGCGCGCTGGTCAGTCGCCTGAACAATGACGTTCTTGATGCGCAGCGGGCTTTTACCGATACCCTTTCATCGGTGGTCAGCAACTTTATTAGTGTTGCGATTATGTTGGCGGCAATGCTGGTGCTTTCTTGGGAGATCACTATTGTCGCCCTGGTCCTTTTGCCATTGTTCATTGTTCCAGCGCGCTTTGTCGGCAAAAGGATTCAGTCGATTACGAGAGAAAGCTATAACCTCAACGCCAAGATGACCAACACCATGACCGAGCGGTTCAATGTTGCTGGTGCGATGCTTGTCAAGTTGTTCGGTCACCGCAAAGATGAGATCGATGGCTTCGAAGAAAAGGCTGGCAGGGTTCGCGATATTGGAATTACCCAGGCTATGTATACCAGGATCTTCATGGCTTCATTGCTCTTGGTTGCATCTCTTGCTACTGCTTTGGTTTACGGATGGGGTGGCGTCCTGGCAGCTCGGGGAGCTTTGGCGGTAGGTACGGTTGTGGCCTTGACGCAGTATTTGACAAGGCTGTATGCGCCGCTGACAGCTCTGAGCAACGTCCAGGTCGATGTTATGACTGCCCTCGTGTCCTTCGACCGCGTCTTTGAGGTGCTTGATCTTACTCCAATGATCGACGAGAAGCCGGGAGCGGTTGCAATTCCAAGAGGGCCCGCTTCAATCGACTTCGTACATGTGGATTTTCGCTATCCAACTGCCGAAGAGGTTTCGCTAGCTTCCCTGGAATCAGTAGCAGTACTTGACCAGACTCCCTCAAGCCAGGTTCTGTTCGATATCAGTTTTCATGTTGAACCGGGTGAACTTGTCGCCTTGGTAGGACCGTCGGGTGCCGGCAAGACTACAATGAGTCTCCTGGTGTCGCGATTATACGACGTGACCAGCGGGTCCATTCTTATCAGCGGCGTAGACCTTAGGGATGCCACTCTCAATTCGCTCCAAAACGTGATTGGTGTCGTAACCCAGGACGTTCACCTCTTTCATGAAACCCTGCGCTCAAATCTCTTGTACGCGAAGCCGGACGCCTCAGATGCGGAACTTTTAGAGGCTCTGCGGGCGGCTCAGATTTTGCCGCTGGTCGAATCGCTGCCGGACGGTTTAGATACGGAGGTGGGCGAGCGTGGATATCGGCTTTCAGGGGGAGAAAAGCAAAGAGTTGCCATTGCCAGGCTCCTGCTCAAGGCGCCAGATGTAGTGGTACTTGACGAGGCGACGGCCCATCTCGATTCTGAATCTGAGGTTGCGGTTCAGCTTGCATTGAAAACAGCACTGAGCGCCCGAACCTCTGTGGTGATTGCTCACAGACTTTCAACCGTGCGCGATGCAGATCAGATATTGGTTATTTCGGAAGGGCGAATTGTTGAGCGTGGGCGCCATTTGGATCTGTTGGCCCAGGAGGGCCTATACGCGGAACTTTACACAACTCAATTCGCTCCGCAGGCAGTAACCGAGGTTGGAATTTCGGAGGCGTAGATCTGCTGCCGGCCGCTTGAACTCCGGGCAATGCAAAGTGCGGACTGTATTTTAGTCTAGGCGGTTCCTTGATGTACCAAAGTGCCAGCCAGCTTGCCGGAACTGAAACAGGTGCTCTAAGGGATTTATCTAAAGGCTTTGACGGGTAAGGGTTGGGGAGCCCAGAGCAATATAAAGCTTCCACGAAGCCATACCTAAAGTGCGTTCATTTGAGAATTTTTCTACTGCGCGGCAGTTGATTTTTGAACATAATTAGGTTAGGCTAACCTAAGTGAAAGTTACGAGTTTTGTTGCGTTAGCGATAATTTTGTATACATACTTTTGTGATGTGATACAGACCTCTCCGAGATGCCTGGCGGTTGTCTCGTGATACCGACTTTTGTCATTTTCTTCCGTGAAGGCATTGAGGCTTCGATGATAATAGCCATTCTGCTTTCATATCTGAATCGGATAGGTCAGCGGCGCTATTTTCGCGATATTTTCCTGGGAGTTGCGGTTGCGCTTGTTCTGGTGGTCGCGGGCGGAGTCGCGTCTTTTTTGCTAATCGATCAATACGACGGTTCTAATGTCCAGACATACTTCGAGACAGTCACATATCTCCTGGCTGCCGGAGCGCTGACGTATATGACATTCTGGATGCAGCACCACGCACGTACCATGGCCAAGGAACTGCAACGCAGGAGTGACTTGGCCTTATCTGGCGGGACTCGTTTTGGCTTGGGCGTTCTGGCATTTCAGGCTGTTGGTCGCGAGGGTGTGGAAACAATGGTTTTTACGCTTGCCATTATTTTTGCCAGCACCAAACAAGCGGCTACCCCGATTCATGGCAAGTTCCTGCTCTTCGGTGCGGTTCTAGGACTAGTAATTGCACTGGCCATGGCTTTTTGGATCTACCGCCTTGGCGCGAAACTGAACTTGCGAAGATTTTTTCAGACACTCGGCGTATTGCTGATGGTCTTTGCTGCCGGCTTGTTGGTCGATGCCGTTGAAAACCTTCAGCAGCTTTCCTGGCTGCCATTTGGCCGCGGGGTGATTTGGAACTCGAGCAGTTTGCTTGCGGAAGGCAGCAACATCGGCGACATACTTCATTCATTGTTAGGTTACGCCGAACGTCCTACGGTGCTCCAGGCGGTTATATGGGTTGCCTATGTGGTGATAACCACGGGGGCTTTCATACGGATCGGCCGTCCGGGAAAGGGCGATGGCGGTCAAGCAGAAGCTATCGATCCATCGGCGAAGAAACAGAGGAGTTCGACCATATTGGCCCGAGGAAACTGGATACATTGAGTCCGGAGTCCAGCCCTGGACCGGCAGCTGAAGACGATGGGGTGAGTCGCATCCCAAGATGACACGGCGCGTCCGAATCGCCATGCCTGCAAGCGATCTTAAGGTGGTTCACGTTCTCCATCTAATGTGCGAGCTGTCGGACTTGGGGACTTGTGTCAGCTCGTTCGAACCATCTTTCTGAGCTCGCAAGTGGCGCGGCAAATCCGGTACTGGCCTCTAGCTGCACTTTGAGACAAAGCGCTTGGCAAGGTGCCGTTGTGCTCCAAGATGTATGTGCAGGTAGCTGGCAAATAGAGACGCCGTGGCAAATCCCTCCTTTTTGGTGCCATCCCGCGTGGTGATTACAATGTCTGCGCCGGTGGGGGAGCTTTGCGAATAGTGGAATTCATGACCGTAGACGACCTCATCTTTGCTTGTCAAGCAGTTGTCGCCGATTGCATTGGCTTTAGCGTACCCAAGCGTCAGGCGATTGCCCATCGTAACGTGCGTTGGAATTGCCCCTACCATCTGAGCTGAGCCGACCGCCTGGGAGAGCCACATCAGTCCTCCGCACTCTGCCCAGCTTGGAAGCCCGTCCGCGATGGCCTTTTTGACCTCCCGGTTAAGTTGCTGATTAAGCGAGAGCTTGTCGGCAAAGACTTCTGGAAATCCGCCGCCTACGAAAAGGCCCTTGGTCCCCAGAGGCAGCGCGGCATCTTTGAGCGGATCAAAATACGCGATATTCGCACCTGCGGCTTCAAGCGCACTTATGTTTTCCGGATACAGAAAGCTAAAAGCAGGTCCACCGGCCACCGCGATGGTTGTTCTGGGGCTTGAGACCTCTTCTTCTGGGAAATCAACCAGTATTGCCGGTGCGGACCTGGCTATTTCGGAGATCCTAGCTATGTCTAGCAGCGGACTCATCAAGTTGCCGAGAGCGTTTACAGAAGTTGCAAGCCCTTTGGGATCTTCTATCACAGGTATGAGCCCGAGGTGCCGACTGCGCCATTGAGGAACAGCTCCTCTCGGAATTGCTCCGACTATCTCGATGTCTAGGTGCTTTAGGGAGGACTTTACGAGTTCAAGGTGGGAGGATGATCCGTAGTTGTTGATTATTAGTCCCGAAATGTTTACCTGTTGCGAGAAGTTGGCGAACCCCTCCACCACCGCGGCAAGCGATGATGACGTCGCTGTAGCGTCCAGGATAAGTATCACAGGACTATGAGTCAGGGCGGCCACCTCTGCAGTCGATCCTCTTGTTAGCTTGGGGTCAATTCCGAGGTTGTCTTGGGACCCGGTTCGTTTCATCAGCGTGCCATCGAAGAGCCCCATAACTCCCTCGATAATCGTCATGTCGGCGCTTCGGCTGAGATCAAAGAGGGCCGGCCCAATTTGCTCGCATCCAAGGAGAAAGGTATCGAGAGTCCGACCTCTGCGCCCGCAGGCTAATTCGTGGTAGGTGGGATCAATAAAGTCTGGTCCAACCTTCGCGGGTGCGACCCGCACTCCATCGCGATGCAGAATCGACAGTATCGCCGTTGCAACGGTCGTCTTGCCAACACCTGAAGATGTTCCGGCGATAATTACTCTCGGCCCTAAGCGACCTTGCGGCATGTCTGCTAGTACTCGATTCCTTTTTTGGCCTTGATTCCCTGGTCGTACGCGTGTTTAATTTTACGCATCTCCGTTACGGTGTCGGCGATCTCAATGATCTCAGGGGGGCAGTCTCGACCTGTTATTACCACGTTGGTGTTGGGGCTTCTTTGCTCAAGTGCCTGGACGACCTCTTCAACGGGGACCCAGCCATATTTAACCGCGTAGGTGAGCTCATCGAAGATCAGGAGATCGAAGCTGCCACCG
>JAJYFX010000393.1 GCA_021785315.1 Actinomycetes bacterium
TAGTTAACCCCGTCTATTCTGACCCTGGCGTATCCTCTTTTGGAAAGATCGTCAAGAAGTGTCTGGTACTCCCCCTTTCGGCCCCTCACCACGGGAGCAAGCACGCTGAACCGTGATCCTTCCGGTAGCTCCATTACCATATCGACAATCTGCGAAGGTGTCTGCCTGGCGACTGGATCCCCGCAATTGGGGCAGTGAGGCTGGCCGATCCTGGCATAGAGAAGCCTCAGATAGTCATAAATCTCAGTTATCGTCCCCACCGTCGACCGCGGATTATGCGAGGAGGATTTCTGATCTATGGAAATTGCCGGCGACAAGCCCTCGATAAAATCGACATCAGGTTTGTCCATTTGACCGAGAAACTGTCTCGCATACGCCGATAACGACTCAACGTATCTTCTCTGGCCTTCAGCGAAAATCGTATCAAAGGCGAGAGAGGATTTTCCTGAGCCGGACAAACCGGTGACAACGACGAAACTGTTCCTTGGAATTTCCACAGATATATTTTTTAGATTGTGCTCACGCGCACCTTTGACGATTAATTTGTCTGCCACAATGCATTAAGGCTAATCGCGATCGGGAAAAGATATCCGCTGACACATAGGGACGGATTGGCGAACACCCAGAACCAGTTCAGTCAAAGAGTATCCCCGGATTCAGAATGCGCATAGGATCTAGAGCTTTCTTGATGCTGAGCATTGAACTGATATCCTGCGGCGATCTCGTTAGAGACAGATCGTGCACCTTTGCTCTGCCGATTCCATGTTCGGCCGATATAGAGCCGCCGGACGATGCCACAGTAGCAAAAATCTCATGATCGATCTCGGCATCGGCATCATCCACATTCAACAGATTCACATGAATATTCCCGTCGCCGAGATGGCCAAAGAAAACTGCCTGCACCGCCGGGTATTCCGCCTCGATCAACTGAGAAACATACGCAACGAAAGCAGGTATCTCTCCAATGGGAATCGTCACATCCAACTTATGCGGAATTCCCTGGCTGCTGATCGCCAAGCTCTGCCCTTCGCGCCAGGTCCACAGTCCCTCGGCTCTCGCGTCGTACGCCAGTGCTGCATCGTCAACATCTTCGTGGTTATCCAGAAACTCCGCCAGTTGATCAACTTCCAGCTCTTCTCCTGCAGTTTCCAGCAGCAGCGCATATGGCGGAATCTCTCCAAGCGGCCAGCGTTTGTCTTGAAGCCTCTCCACGTGCTCGAGCCCGGTCCCGCTCATAAATTCGGCTGCGTCCAGGTAGGCGAACCTTCGCCTGGCATCAGACACAATCCGGATCGCTGCGGCCAGGCTACCCACCGATACTAGAGCGACCGACCTGTGCTTGGGCACGGGAACCAGTCTGACTACCACCTTGGTAATGACCCCCAGAGTTCCCTCAGAGCCGCAAAGGATCGAGGCCCAGTCGTAACCACTATTGTCCTTGTAGAGTCCCTCCAAGCGGCTGACTAGCTGTCCAGTTCCTAATATTGCCTCGATACCAACCAGCTGCTGGCGCGTTCCACCGTGCCGAATTACGTGCATGCCACCGGCATTGGTCGAAACCATCCCACCCAACGTAGCGCTGTCGCGGGCAGCCAGGTCAACTCCGAACCGAAGTCCAGATTCCCGAGCTTTACGGTTAAGCTCGGTCAATGTGACCCCGGCCCCCACCTTTGCAATCTGGGAGTGCCTGTCAATTTCTATGCCTTGCAATAACTGCGACGACAAGATGA
Organism: Actinomycetes bacterium; assembly: GCA_021785315.1. Next base: position 1,731 of record JAJYFX010000393.1, read on the forward strand.
TTCCACCATTGACCGGAGTTGCACCGCCGACAAGGCTGGTGTTACCCCCCTGCGAGGTAACCGCAGTACGCGAACTTCGTGCGATCTCGATCACCCTTTGAACCTGCCAGGGATTGACAGGTCTTACAACACAAAGAGCCTCGCCGCGGAAACGTCCAGTCCAGTCAGTTAGGTTGCCAGCCATTATCTCTGGATCTGTCACCACAGAACTAGAACCAAAGCTATTCCTGAGGTCGTCGACTACATCATGCAATCGCTGCTCTCCAATCCCGGCAAGACGCACCTAGCAATATTGTAATCCCCGGTTGACTCTGGTTTTGAAGGAACTTCGCGCTACGCCAGTCAAACTTCCGGAAAACATAAAATACGTTTGCTAAACCTGCGTCCTGATATCTTGCTGACTCAGTTGCTTTCTAAGCAGGCTCTTGTCAATCTTGCCAACATTGGTCGTTGGAAGAGACTCGACGATCTCAAGCTGGTCAGGGAATTTATACTTAGCAACCCCGAATTCTTCCATCGCGCCGCGAACTTCGCCTAGGGTCAATCCCTCACAGTCCTCGCGCAAAACGATGACAACGCAGTTTCGCTCTCCGTATTTCTTATCGGGCAGCGCTATCGCAGCTACCTGGGCAACAGACGGAAGGCGATAAATCAGATTTTCGACCTCTTCAGCGCTAATTTTCTCTCCGGCCCGGTTGATGAGATCCTTGGTACGGCCTTCGACAACCAGATTGCCGCTGGGGTCCCATCGCACAACATCTCCGGTTCTGTACCAACCGTCAGGGGTAAAGGACCTAGCATTATGCTCGGGAGCTCGGTAGTATCCCCTCAAAGTGTACGGCCCCCTCGTCAAAAGCTGCCCCATCTCGCCGTCTCGAACCGGCATGTCAGCATCATCCACTATCCGTATTTCATCAGCCGGGCTCATGGGTCTCCCTTGGGTGTTACAAATCACTTCAT
>JAJYFX010000029.1 GCA_021785315.1 Actinomycetes bacterium
GACGCTGAATGAACTCTGCTGACCGCCTTGAAGCTATATCTAGATAGACACCTCCGTGAGGTCCGCCTCTGCCGGCTTTGACCTCGGCGTTGATGGATCGGGCTACCTCGTCACGTGGAAGCAGCTCCGGAGGCCTTCTGTTGTTAATGTGGTCCTCGTACCAACGATCCGCTTCAGCTTCATTGTCGGCGGTTTCAGCTGCAAACACCTGTGGAATGTAGTTGAACATGAATCGATTGCCCTCAGAGTTGCGCAGGACGCCGCCGTCTCCACGCACACCCTCGGTAACCAACAGTCCGCGCACTGACAACGGCCATACCATGCCAGTCGGGTGAAACTGCATGCACTCCATATCGATGAGATCTGCGCCAGCCCACAGGGCCAGTGCATGTCCATCTCCAGTCGACTCCCAAGAGTTGGTGGAATACTTCCACGATCTTCCGATCCCACCTGTTGCCATGACAAAAGCCTTGGCGGTAAACAGAATCATCTTTCCGTTAGGCCGGTGGTAACCTACAGCACCGCTAATTTCTCCCGAAGAGTTTTTCAGGAGCCTTAAGATTTTCGTCTCCATAAACACATCAATATCTAGAGCTACAGCGCGTTGCTGGAGGGTTCGAATTAGCTCGAGGCCGGTTCTGTCTCCAACGTGAGCCAGCCTTGCGTAACGGTGTCCGCCAAAGTCCCTTTGATGAATTCGGCCGTCTTTAGTTCTATCAAATAAAGCGCCCCAAGCCTCCAGCTCATAAATTCTGTCAGGAGATTCCTGGGCGTGCAGTTGGGCCATCCGCCAGTTGCCCAGCATCTTTCCTCCGCGAATGGTGTCCCTGAAGTGAACCTTCCAGTTATCTTCAGACCATACGTTTCCCATCGCAGCCGCTGCGCCGCCTTCAGCCATAACTGTGTGTGCTTTGCCGAGAAGCGATTTGCAAACTATTGCTGTGCGCAAGCCTCGTTGCTCAGCTTCGATGGCCGCACGAAGCCCTGCTCCACCTGCACCAATTACTAGAACGTCGAGATCTATATGTTCATATTCAGCCATGATCACCCTTTAGAAGATCTTCAGGTCAGTGATTACCCCACCGGCCACTAGGCGGACGTAAAGGTCTGTAAGTGCCACAAAGGTGAGACTCACCCAAGCCAGCTGCATGTGCCGAGCATTCAATGGGGTGACTATTTTCCACAAGCCATGCCGTACCGGATGCTTCGAAAACTCGTTTACGTTACCACCACAAAGATGGCGGCAAGCATGACATGAGATTGAATAGAACCATAGCAAAATGGCGTTCACGACAAGAACTAGAGTTCCAACTGTGACCCCGATTCCACCGTCGCCCGGCAGATGAAATGCCATAATAGCGTCGATGGTCAACATTATGTTCAGCAAAACTCCGAGCACAAAGAAGTACCGGTGGATGTTTTGGATAATCAAGGGAAACCTTGTTTCACCCGTGTACTTCTTGTGTCCGTCAGCCACTCCACAAGCCTGCGGCGAGTGCCAGAAAGACCGGTAGTAGGCCTTCCGGTAGTAGTAGCAGGTAATTCTGAAACCCAGTGGAACGATCAGAATCACTAGCGCGGGCGAATAAGTCCACCAATGCAATAAGAAGCTCCCATGTGAGCCAGCCACACAGCTTTCTGCAACGCAGGGAGAATAGAAAGGTGAGATGAGATCACGATGTGAACTGGCTCCCACGTAGTAATTGCTGTTTTGAAAAGCGGCCCAGGTGGCGTAAACGATAAACAGAATCAAGTAGCCCTGCGTAATCAGCGGCGACTTCTTCCAATTGTCTTTACGCAATGTCCGGATTTTGGGACCACCTCGTGCTCCCCCCAATACCAGCGGCACCGGTGCCGGTCTGATTCCCTCTTGCGTACTCAAGCGTTCCTCCAGTTAAGATCAAGCACATTTAGCAATAAAAGAATTACAAGGCCGAAGCTAATGTCTCAATTGAGCGGTCAACTAACAAACCTCAAAGTCAACTCACAGCTTGAACAGCCCAGTCCAGCGACAATAAACAGACTTTCGCAGCTTCAACCACAGAAACTAACTCTTTCAGAAATCTAAAATATACATACATTTAAGACTGTCAACGACAGGCGGCTCTCTTAGCAAATTGGCTGACCAATTTCCTCTTACTTCAAAATCCGCTCAGTCGCAGAAGTCGAATCTACAATAAGCCACAATGCTATCTATCGGCAAATCAGAATCCGCTCGATGCGCCAGGCGATACAACCTACAGTTCACCCTGATGGCAATGTAAAACAGCTCATCAATTCACCATGCAATGGCCTAGCGACTAAAACCCTAGCACTGCAGACGCCAAACAGTGTGCTAGTTTTTGGAAAGTAAGGCGAGAGTTTTAAACGAAGACAGGGGTGTTCCCTAAGGAACTCCACCCCTGTCGACAATCGATCTCACAAAGGGATCAACCCTGCAAATCACGACGCCTATCTGCCAACGATCGTCCATCTGAAAAATCGCCGCTGGATTAGGCGTACTATGGTCACGTTGATTACGCCGATTAACGCTGCCAGGAAAACCAGTGCAAGCAATCTGCCTGTCTGGAATCCTTCGCCGTAGAAGTTGAGCAGATATCCCAAACCGACGTTGCTAACTTCCATCTCTCCAACAATCATCCCGATGACTGCAAGAGCAACTCCTATTCGAACACCGGCAAGAATATATGGAACCGACGCTGGAAGAATAACCTTTCGTACGAGCTGGCGCTCACTAAGACCCATTGTCTTTCCCACCTCAACGTAGCCCTTGCTAACGTTTCTAAGTCCGCCAGCGGTGTTGAGCAAAACGGGAAAGAACGTGATCAAAATGATGAAAAGGATTCTGGCCTTTGAAGAAATTCCAACCCACAATATGAGCAGAGGGATCAAAACATTCAGCGGCGTGGCGTTAGCAGAATTTATGAACGGGCCAAGTATTCCCTCTGCTAATGAATAGCGGCCTATGAGCATTCCGAGCAGAATGCCAGCAACCAGGCCGATAAACAATCCGATATACAGCTCGCGAATCGAAATCGAAAGTGCACCTTGTGCAGTGCCAGCTTTAAAAAGCGCCCCGAAATCGCTTGCCACCCTTTGCGGTGAAGGAATAAGAACCGGGCTTACGAAACTCGCAAAAAGTTCCCATAAGGCTGAAATTATCGCTATCACCGCCAGTGGGGCGGCTACGATTGTCCAGCCCCGCTGAGAAATCGCCGGTTTCGGAGGTCTTGGCATTGTACTCACCAAATCCTCACCCACCTGGACTTCAATTACTTTCATGCTCATTGGGGCAACCCCTTGCCGGCACGCAAATGAGACATGATGTGACTCCTCAACTCAAGTGCCCTCGGATGAGCTCGAACGTCATACTCATCTCTTGGCCTGGGAAGGTCGACGTCAACAATTTCTGTGATCCGCCCGGGAGCCGGCTGGAACAAGGCAATCCGGTCGGACAGGAATATTGCTTCATCTACGTCGTGAGTTACGAACACGATGGTCATTCCCAATTTCGCCCATAGTTGGGCGATCTCAACCTGAAGAGCCTCTCGGGTGAAGTTATCCAATTGACCAAAAGGCTCATCCATCAGCAGAACCTTTGGACGAACTGCCAAGGCCCTCGCAACTCCAACTCTTTGCTGCATGCCTCCTGAAAGGGTGTAAGGAGGGGAGGTCGCGAAAGATGCCAGCCCGACCATCTCGAGAACTTCCATCGCCCTTTCACTTCGATCCTTTTTGTTCATGCCGCGAGCCTCTAGGCCCAGTGCAGCATTCTCCAAAACAGAGCGCCAGGGAAGGAGATTTATATCTTGAAAGACATAGGCCATGTCCTGAGATATGCCTGACAGCGGCACGCCGTCGAGGCTTCGTGTTCCCGCATCGGCCTGCTCGAGACCATCAATTATTCTCAGCAAGGTAGTTTTTCCACAACCGCTCGGACCAACCAAAGAAATAAATTCGCCCGTATGAACTGACAGGTCCACATGATCAAGTGCAACCACAGTTCGCTCTTTGGTAAAAAACGTCTTGCACATTTCCTTCACTTGCAGGATAGGAGTGCCGTCTTGTGCTGCATTGACCTGGTCCATAGTTGTAAGGTCACCTATTCTTGTATCGGTCTGTACTTCGTACGTCATTATGCGATGCGCCTTCCTGCTGATGTGTCGGCTATCCACGGAAAACGCCACGCTTGGATCTTCCGAGCTAGCGCAAATAGAATTAGTGCCAAACCTGTCGTCGCTACAATCGTCGATATCAGATCTGCGGTTTGGCTGTAACTGCCGAAGGTCTCGGCCAATCCGCCGAGGCCAGTGTCACCGATTTCCTGACCTCCAAGGATCATGCCAACGGCGCCAACGGCAAGAGCAATTCGAATTCCAATGAAGATGAATGGTATGGTCCCCGGGAAATAAACCTTCCAGGTTTGCTTCCAGCCATTCAGTCCAAATGCCTTCCCCACATCTGTGAAATTTCCACGAACTGCTTTCACGCCAGCATAGGTATTGACCAGCAATGGCCAGATGCAAATCACCATTATAAAAGCAACTCTTGCCTTGGTCCCTATGCCAAACCACACTTCCATTACCGGCAATAGCGCAATCGAAGGCGTAGCATTGCCAAAGGCCACGAGCGGTTCGAATGCACGCTCGATCATTCGAACCCTGCCCATGAGCATGCCAACGCCAACACCGACAATTCCGGCGATAATTATCCCGCCAAGCATTTCCAGCAAGCTTTGAAAGAAAGCTTTTGGCAAGCGCCCGTCACCGATTAGGCGAAAAAAAGAAGTAAAAACATTTGATGGAGTAGATATGAAGATGGGCTTCAGGACAAGACCCGACAGCTGCCAAAGGGCCAGAACTGCAACAACAGCGACCCAACGTGCAATCCGTTGCTTATTCTTCTGAGATAATCCAGAAGACTTCTTTTCGAGTACAACGGAACCGGCGCCACTCTCCATCGATCCACTTCCTGCATTCACGATGATCCCGGCAGGGACCTCCCGGGTTTTACCCGAGAGGTCCGTTGCCGCAGATTCACTAGGTGTAAACCTGTTAGTTACCTGATCCGCCACTTAGTACGCACTTTCATGTGCACTGAATTGCGCCCAAGCGCTTTGCCATGGGGTAAGGTTCATCAGCTGATCCGCTGGATTCAAACCGGACCCCTTTAGAGCATTCTGTTGCTTCGCGATATTGAGATTGAATGAAATCACTGAAGAGGTGACCGTCGATTGTGCGGCAGGCCAACCCTGGATGCTCTGCAGTTCGGTCCACGCAGCCTGATACTGCGCCGTGGTATCTGCACCCTTGGTATACGTGGATGCCAGCTTCACCCAAGAAGCCTCGTCCGTGTTGAACAGCTTTGCTGATGCGAGCCAAGCCAGATCAATTGCTTCAGCCATGGCAGGATGCGACTTTATCCAAGAACCTTCAGCGGCCATGAAACTGTCGGCGTATTGAGGCAGTAACGTTGCGCCTACAGCCAGAACGTGAAACTTGGCACCAGCCTTCGGAACTGCATTCGAGTGAACAAACGCAGCGTCAACCTGGCCGGCAATCAGTGCGCTCAGCGATGCACTACTGGCGCCAGTCTTTAGCAAACTGACCTGAGATGAAGTCAAGTTTCCTTTTGAAAGTGCAGCCGTCAGTAGGACTCCGTCAGGTGACGCATCACAACAAATGGCAACTTTCTTGCCTTTGAGGTCAGACAATCCCGCAATACTCGACTTTGCTAAAAGAACATCGTCGAGGCGGGCCTGGTTTGGTCCAAATACAACGAGACCGGCATCGACTTCAGTTGGAAGCGGACCGGACGTGGAATCCAGCGAACCACTGGCTACAGCCAATTCTGGAGCATTTTGAGACGCGTTAGTCTGAGTCGCGCTAGCACCCCATTTCTTCAAAAACTGAACAAGACTGTAAACATTTGTATCCCCGATATGAGCACTCCCAGCTGCATTTCCAATTGCGAAGCTCAGACCCTTCAGATTTGGCGTACCATCTGCATTGAAGTTGAGCTGAGTAGCTGTTGAGGGCTGACCTGCGGCACTGGTTGCCGCTGCCGAACCCGCGGCAGTAGTTGCGGTAGAACTTGCTGAGCTACTTGACCCGCATGCGCTGATTAAAAGCGCCGAAAGCAAGATAAGTCCTGATATTTTAGTCTTCAACTTCCCCCCATATAAAGTTATTAACTCCAGTTGCTTTATGCAACTTAGCTTACGACAGCAGACTAATGTTTCCTTAACATTGTCGAGGGTCCCCTAGATCGCATCCACATCCTCGCAGCCCCCAGCGAAGGAAAACATAACGTCTTGTCGCCTTCAAATTTCTAGCAGGTTACTGCTAGCAAGTCAAGTCCATTATATGGTTATATGATTATCCGTTAAGCCATCCGAAACCAGTCCAGCGATTCGTGAACTCGCCGCAATCTCCAACAAAATCACTCGTGGGGTACCTTGTCAAAAGGTGAACACATCCGCCTGGAGTATGGCTTCTGCAAACAATTCCCGACCGCTAACTATTACAGATCTCTAGGCTCTCAGCCAAGACGTCGATCCAAATCACAATTGGCGGGGAATCATTCATCCAGCCACTCGGCAGGAATCACGCCTTTGTTTGCAGCCGTAACCGAGTAGTAAGACCATAGCTTCCTGGCATGTTTTTCACGCTTGAAAGTCGATCGAAACTTCTCCATATCTTCATTGTTCAATGGCTCCACTTCACCAAGCAAACCGGCATGAGCCAAGGCTTGCGCATTTTCAATGAAATGCACTACATCGGCGAATAGGGTCATAACGCTCTCCGCAACCACTACTTCGCCATGCCCTCTGAGTAGAGCTGCGTTTGACTCCCCCAACGTACGAACGAGTTCCTGGCCCTGACTAACGGATGATATATGGGAAGCATCGAAATGTACTGGCACACCGTCAGACCAGCGACTTGCATGATTCTTCACTGGCAGAAGCGGCCGCCCTTTTACCATTGAGAACATCGTCGTGGGATCGTGATGAAAATGCGCGACCGCTCTGATATCTGGACGCGCCTTGTATATTTCGGCATGTATGGGAGTTTCGGAAGGCGGTATTCCGTCCCCTTCAACCACCTCGCAATCGAGACCCACGACTAGTAATCGAGATGGATCCAGATTGGAACGTACATCATCACCCTGCTGGATCAGAAATGCGTCTCCGGATGGTAACCGCGCACTTATGTGTCCGCTGTACTCGAGAATATCCACATCGACCAGCATTCTGGTGCATATTGCAATTTCCCTGCGCATGACATCCATATCTTTTCCCCTGATGTAATTTTGCCTGGCCTACCGAAGCGCCCCCGCTCACATACCTTAACCCAATCGCCACAGACCGGCTATCAAAGCACGCTAACGGGATAGCTGCGTCACCCCCTGCAAGCAGCTCAAGTCGATCCGCTGAAGTCACTCCCAATCAACCAGTTCTTCAATGCCGAAAAGGCTACAGCATAACCGGCACCTCAAAGTAAATCCCAGCACATAATACAAGATGACGCCTTACGGTCTATTTTTTGTCTTAGTTCGTAACAGTGAAGCTGCTCAATCTTTAACTGACAACCCGTGACAGAGGTGCTTCTCGGATACGGTTCAGTTGGCACAACCCATACAAGGCAAGCTGCGCAATTTGCAAGCAACTTTCGGCCAAATGCCAAGGTCGGAACTAATTCATTGCGTGGCCCGAAAGCGATCAGGCCACCGACGTACCACTGGCTCCGAATCTTCGCCCTGCACCTAGTTAAATTAGTTGGCGAAAGGAAGGACGGGAACCACGTATAGGTCCCCCGGGTTCGCCCCCATGGTCGAGCCCAAAGCGAAAGGTGTTTTAGACGACACAATTAATCCCGTAACAGCAGGAGCCAAGCTGCCGACAGTGTTCAAATGGACGTTGGACTTCAAAACCTTATTGGAGGTCTGAGCGATCAAAGCTTGACCGATTGGCAATTTTGCCGGAGCTTTTCCAGGTGGAGCTATATAAGTTGGTCCCAGGTTCACCAAAGGCGTTTTCTGGGATACGGGGGCACTGTTTCTGGTATCGAACGTAGCCAACCAGGCTAGCGCACCGGAAACACCCATAGCCGAAGGGTCGTATAGTGCAATCCAGTGCTTAGTCGTTAGCGGTGTTCCGCCAACGACCTGATATCGCGTGTTTGGATTTGCCGTCGAACCCACGAACGCCTCAGCGGCGGCAACCCCATACCCTCCTTTTACCGTCACTTGAACTTTGTAATTCAGTCCCAGTTTTATCGGCGTATCAGCTTTCACCGATACTACGTCAACCGTATCGCCGGCGATTGTTTCAGTAAGATCAAAGGGCGCATTCGACACTGCAGTCGGTGTCGGTCTCGTCTGGGACGTTCCTGTCTTAGCCTTCCCCGCAGCCTGGACGGTACTGGTCGTGGTTGACGAAGATGGAGGCACCGCTTGAAGGTCGAGGTAAGAGAAATTCAAGTTTACTGAAACCTCATAAGCGTTTGGATTGAAGATCAAAATATCTTGGCTCTGATTACTGGACAGCTCCCCGATCGGAAATCTCCATTGCGAGGCGGATGCAGGAAAAGTAGCCATGGCGGCCAGTCCAGTATCACCTTTGTCGTTCCTTTGAACGATGCCGCCCACTACCACGCGCCCTATCCTGGTGGTAACCATGACAGAAACATGACCCAGTCCGGGGAAATATTTGGTCAGATCAATTTTTCTGTATGAATTCGACGCAATAACAAGTCCTCTCAGCGCGGCAGGATTAAAGCGGCTGGATGGAGAACTCAAAGAGACGTCGATTACAGCATCTTGGCCAAAGGGATTAAAAATCGAGATGCCGGAAGCGGAACCACTCTGAGTATTCGCCCCAAGCACCACCCAGTTTGCCGACGGCGACGAATTGCATGGGGATACAGTTGAGCCAGCCTGCCCTGAGACTTCTAACTCCGCTACCGTCCCTCCCCCGCTCGCGACGAATGCAACCGCACCTGACTGCACAGTTGGAGTGACTGTTTCCGGATACCTGAGAAAACTATGCGCTGGAAACTTAAAAGACCGCGACTGCTTCCCACCCGCCGTAAACGCGCTAAGCGTGGCATTAACCTCCTTTGAAGAGGTATTGGCTAATAACACCGAGACGTTTGAAATGCCACCCTTGCCTGGCAGATTCCACGTGCAGTACCACGATGAAGAATCAGAATTCAAGGGAGACACGCTTGCCACGGCCAACCTTTCGGTCGCCAATACGGTAGCCTCACGAATTGGATTGTTCGCGCCCTGCTCGCCAATGAATATACCAAGACCTCCAAAAAGAGCAACAAAGACCGCACATGCCGTCAACAACGACCATTGCAGCTTGGAAAATTGTTTGGCGCCCTTTGCGCGCTTAGACTTCGCCATCAGTCACCTGTGCATCCATTGTCCCGTCATCCGGCGAATCGGATGGCGCAGATTTCTTATCATCCTCCCGCACGGATGTGATCCTGACATGTTTGATTTCCCTGGCATTGCCACTCTCTGGTGACGCAGATACCGCATCTGTCTCATTTCTAAGTTTCTCCGTCTCACTTTTCGATCTCCCGATCTTGGTGATATTCTCAGAGTTGATACTCCAACGGAAGAGACGGCCGAAAGTACTAATCGTCTGACCAGCATTCGTGGCAAAGAACCTCCGTGCAAGCCATAGGGCCACGGATCTACGACTAAGTGCCGCTTCGATCATCCCGAGCCAGAGAATCGCCACGGCTAAATCTAGAGCAAGCCGCAGCACATTCAAGACTGACTGAGGGTCGCTCAAGTGCGTGGCCTGGATAGCTTGGATGGGTTCGCTCACTGAGAATGCCACTACCGACGGATCTGCCACCAGCTGATTCAGGTCGCGCTGTCTCGAAAGCATCAGGTTTAGATCGCTAGTTAGAAACGATGGGTTGGAAATCGAAGACTGGGGAATCACTATGTACTTGATTCTCAGTTTTGCCAGCTGTTTGCCTAGATATACGGTATCTTCTTGAACTGCAGCTTTTACCGCACTTATGACCTGCTGGTCCTGAACGGAGTTCGATGGCGGGTAAAGCGACTCAACTGTCGGATTGCCGATTTCAGCTACCCCTGCTGACATGTCGCTAGAAATTTGGTACGACCCAATCGGAAGAGTCCCAGGCCTGCCTAACCATAGCACCTCTCCGGGGTTGCTCGAAGAATCCTTTACCATCCAGCTCAGTGAAGACTCGTAACCCCGCGAGACCAGCTGATAGCGTCCCGAGCTATTGCCGCCCAACATGGCATAGCTGGCAACGAGTATTGACAGAACGCTAAGACCGACAACCAAGTGCCGCCATCCGATTGCAATTGCAGGCAACACTGTGAACGCTGCCTCTATCCCCGACCCGATCACAGTCACCGCCGCGAGATATGCAATCGGCAAGACTATCGACGGAGGTATCGGGTCTTGGCCGAGAGCTCCATAGGAGGAAAAAATAGCTACGA